>CANPZH010000093.1 GCA_947589335.1 uncultured Clostridia bacterium
TCGGTCACCGTTCGCGCTGAGAATGCGCTCACTCACCATAAGCCGCCGCCGACAGCCCACAGGGCTGATCGGCAGAAAGGCGCCTTATGACCCCTCAAGGGGACAGCAAGAATACCCTCCCCCTTGGCGCCCCTGTAGGGGAGCTGTCACGAAGTGACTGAGGGGTTTAACCCTTTCGGCGCTTACGCGCCACTTTCCCTAAAAGGGACAGCAAGAGAGTGAATGCGAAACCATTCCCAATCACGTCATTCTGCCCCGCGCATACCAAACGTCATTCCGAGCCGAAAAAGCGCATACGGAGTGCGAATGGATTGTTCGCGAGGAATCTCAACCTCAGATTCCTCCTCCCTACGGTCGTCGGAATGACGTGGGGGGGGGAACGGCGCCATTCTGCTCAACAGTGCGGTGCACTGTGAGCGGCGCCGTGACGGGAGCGGTGGCAGCCGCGACGGGCCTTGCGGCGGTCCCTGCCGTCGCAAGGTTGCGAGACGTTAGCCGAGACTGAGGGGGTGTTGTTTCTAAATCACGTCATTCCGCCCTGCGCTCTAAACGTCATTCCGAGCCGAAAAGGTATATACGGAGTGCGCATTGATTGTCCGCGAGGAATCTCTACCTCAGATTCCTCCTCCCTTCGGTTGTCGGAATGACGTGGAGGGGCACGGTCGTCGGAATGACGTAGTGGGGTGGTCGTCGGAATGACGTGGAGGCGCGACGCGCGCTCCAGATTACGTCATTCTGAGCGGAACGAAGAGGAGTCGAAGAATCGCACCTTATTATAATGCGGTCCATGTTTCGACTGCGCTACTTCGTCGCATGCGCTCCTCGTGCCGCCCAAGGAACCATGACAGTAATAAGGCGGGACAACATGACGTAAAGAACGGCGCGCCGCGGCTTTATGCCGCGGCGCGCTTGCACAAAACATATTCTTTTCAGAAAGGCCTGTTTTTAGCGCATATTCCTTTCGGAAGGGCCTGTTTTCAGCCGAAAATCGCGTCGGAAACGGAGGCCTGAGACTTTTCGATCCGCTGTTCGTCCATGCGCTTGACGCAGCCCTCCGGCGTGATCTCGCCGCGCAAGAGGGCGTTGAGCGCGTGCATGACGTCCTCCGCATTGTAGCCGACGATCTTCGTGCTCGCGGTGGAAACGCGCTCCTGCCGCGCGATGGAGGCCTTTGCGTCCGTCACCATCTGCGATTGGATATTCGTGGTCTGTCCCTTGAAGACGCTCACGGTGGAAATGCCGTTGAAGGCGACGTTGTAATTCTCCGGCGTGGCACAGAATTCGAGGAAGGCGAGCGCCCTGTCCTTGTTCGGGCTGTTCTTGTTCACGATCATCATGTTGAGATTCCCGCCCTCATAGGTCCCCTGCGGCGCGGTATTCATGAAGATCGGCATCAGCGCGAAGTCCTCCACTTTGTATTGTCCGGGCTTGAAGTTGGTGTAAAACCAGGTGTCCCAGATGAACGTCATCGCCGCCTCGCCGCTCGCAAGGGGTTCGGAGATGTCGTTCCAGCCCTTGTCGAGGAACCGATCCCCGAACCAGCCCTTTTGGGCGGCATTTGCGATCCAGGTCACCATATCCGTCACGGAGGAGATGTCCTCGTATTTGATCTCGCCCGCATTGAGTTTTTCAAGACGGGAGGGCCCGTCGGGAGCGTCGGCGAACACGGGGTCGAGCGCGAGCTGCGCCATCCAGGAGCACTGTCCCGGCCAGAGGATGGGGGTGATGCCCTTGCGCAGGAGCATGTCGCAGAGGCCGTCGAAGTCCTCCTGCGTCGTCGGGACGCCGAGCCCCTTGAGTAGCTTCTTGTTGTAGTAGCAACCCGAGACGGAGCTCTCCCAGAAGGGGAGCCCGAGCAGATGCCCCTGCGCGTCCGTGCAGTATGCCCGCGCGCTGTCGGTGAGCTCGTTCACCCAGGGCATGTCGTTGAGGTAGAGGAAGTTCTCCTCGACGCGGAAGCGGTTGAGATCCGCGTTATGGAAGTGCAGCAAGATGTCGGGGGCGTCCTCCGTCCCGAACAGACGGATCGCCTCGTCCTCGAACTCACTGTCCTCGACGGCGAGAATGTTCAGGCTCTCCCCCGTCGTCTCCCGGTAATGGTCGAAGATCTCCGTCATGTAGGGCTTGCCGAGATCGCTCGTCTTGCCGAGGATGGTCATGGCGTCGGGGTCGGATTCGGGCGCACAGCCCGTGCATGCGGCGCCGAGCAGCAGCGCTGCGGCGATCGGAATGCAGAATTTTTTCATCGGTCCTCTCCTTTCGTTTCTTCGCCGAGGAGCTGCGCCACCGTCTTGCGGACTGCGTCCATGTCGATCGGTTTGGCGAGATGGGCGTTCATGCCCGCGTCGAGTGCGCTTTTCACGTCTTCGGCGAAGGTATTTGCCGTCATGGCGACGATGGGAATGGTCTGTGCGCGGGGATGGGAGGAGGCGCGGATCTCCCGCGTTGCCTCATACCCGTTCATGACAGGCATCTGCACATCCATGAGCACCATATCGTATTGGTCGGGTGGAGCTTTCAGGAACATCTCCACGGCGATCTTGCCGTTGACGGCGATCTCGCACCGCGCGCCCTCGATCGCGAGCATCTCCGTCAGGATCTCCGCGTTGAGTTCGTTGTCTTCGGCGACGAGGAAGAGTTTGCCGTTGAGGGCGCCCTCGGCGGGTTTTTCCTCGGTCTTTGCCTTCGGTGCCTCCTCCGCAAAGAGGGGACGGATGGTCTCAAAGAAGGTGGAAGTGAAGAAGGGCTTGGGCATGAACGCATTGATCCCGGCCTCCCGCGCCTCCTGTTCGATGTCGCTCCAGTCGTAGGAAGTGAGCACGAGGATGGGCACATGCGTACCCACCCGTTCCCGGATGCGGCGTGCGGTCTCCACGCCGTCGAGCCCGGGCATCTTCCAGTCGAGCAGAATGACGTGGAAGTCCGACTTGTGTTCATGCGCCTTGACCGCCGTCTCCACGGCCGCCTCGCCGTCCGTCACATAGCTCACGTCCACGCCCGTGCCGCGCATCACTTCGCGGATATTGAGGCAGATGTCCTCCTCGTCGTCGGCGACGAGCATGCGCGTGATGTGCTTGCGGAACCAGGTGTCCTCGGAATCCTTCTGCACGAGGGAGAGGGTGAGTTCGACGGTGAACGTGCTTCCCTTGCCGACTTCGCTCTCCACTTCGATGATGCCGCCCATGAGGTCGACAAGGTTCTTGGTGATCGCCATGCCGAGCCCGGTGCCCTGGATCTTGTTGACGACGGAGTTCTTCTCGCGGCTGAACGGCTGGAAGATCTCCTTGACGTAATCTTCGCTCATGCCGATCCCGTTGTCCTTCACGAGGAAGCGGAGTTTGCAGAACTGCGCCGTCTCCTCGATCTTCTGCACGGTGAATTCGATATTTCCGCCCACCTGCGTGTATTTCACGGCGTTGGAGAGGAGGTTGATGAGGATCTGGTTGATGCGGAGCCTGTCGCCCATCAGCTCGTCGGGAGGAGCTCCCTGCGTGCGGATGGCAAACTCCTGCTCCTTCGCCTTCGCCTGCGGGAGGATGATGATCTTCAGCTCCTCCAGAAGGTCGGGCAGACTGAACGGCTCGAGGTTGAGAGAGGTCTTCCCGCTCTCGATCTTGCTCATGTCGAGCACGTCGTTGATGAGGGAGAGGAGATGATGGCTCGAGGCCATGATCTTGCGGGTGTATTCGTGCACGAGCTCTTTGTCTCCGGCGTTGCGTTCGAGCAGAACGGAGAACCCGACGATCGCGTTCATCGGCGTGCGGATATCGTGCGACATGTTGGAGAGGAAGTTGCTCTTCGCCTCGTTTGCGCTCTTGGCTGCGTCGAACGCCGCCTGCAGCTGGCGGTTGAGCTGCTTGTCGAGCGTACGGTCGGACATGACGATGACATACTTCTCCATCCCCTGAATTTTCATGTGGTAGATGACGACGCGGTACCATCTCCGCTCGCCCGTCGTCTGGTGCATGTATTCGCATTCCCAGTCGCGGCTGCTCCCGATGGGGATCGCCTGCAGTTCGTCGTTGGGGACGATGATGTTGTAGTCGACGGCGCAGGACGCCAGCGTGCGGATATTCGCGCGCGCGTCCTCGAGCTTGATGCCGAGCAGCCGCTCGATGTTGGGGCTGATGTACTCCACCCGCTCCGTCCTCGGATCGAGCATGAGGAAGATGTCGTTGACGGTGTTGGAGAGCACGTCGAACATGCGCTCGCGGTATTTCAGCTCCGTCCTGTTCTGCTTGGATTGCTTGACGATCTGTACGATGAGTACGATGGTGATCGCCGCGATGACGAGCGAAAAGATGATGACGAGCACGCGCATCGTCGCCCGCTGCGCGAGCAGGAATCCCTGGCTCACCGCGGTGAAGGGGACGTCGCTCAAAAGGGCATAGTCCTCATAGCCGATGGGCATGTAGAGGATGCAGCGCTGTTCGCCGTTAAAATTGTAGGTGAGATAGTTGTAGGCGTCTGCGGCGGGGGAGAGCTCGGCGCAGTCCGCGCAGAGCTTTTCAAGATCGGACTCGATCCCGTCGAGCGTCTTTTGGTCGAGCATACCGCTCAGGTAATCGAAGTAATTGTCGATCGCGCCTCCGCCGATCTGCGTCGAGAGGAGCACGCTCCCGTCGGGACGGAGGATATAGCACTCCGCCTGTCCCCCGAAGGCGTCGGCATTCAGCGCCTTCGCCATGTCCGTATTTTTGTAGCTGATCCCGATCGCGCTGTAGCGGAAGCCGTTGTACGTGCCGTCTGCCGCGATCGCGAAGACGGTCACCTTTTCGTTGTCGATCTTCTCGCCCGTCATAATGGGCCGCTTGCTGTCGATGAGCATCTGCGGTCCGTTTGCAAGGGGTTCCGCCCCCTGTCTCTCGTTCACGAAAGAATAGTAGTTGCGGTTTTCGTCGAGGAAATAGAAATCGGTGAATCCCCAATACTCCTGCTTCGACTTGATGAATTCCTTCGGCGTGACCTTCTGGGGCGTGACTGCGTCGTAATTGTCGGAGAGTTCGATATAATCGCCGCAGCTTTCAAGGATGCTCCAGTTGCGTTTGATGAGCCTGCCGTAGGAATTGTTGACCTGCAGATAGACCTCTTTGAGGTTTCGCTCGCCGTCGCTATGGGATTGCTCGGAAATGAAGTTGAAATACCCCACGATGATCGCAACGACGACGGCGATCACGGCACAAGCGGCAACGGGCCAGATCGTATATCGCAGCCATTTCGGTAATTTCGACCATTTCGCCATGATGAACTCCTTATACCCGCCGGAGGAGGCTCCGATGCGGGCTTAAAGCCATTGTAACATATCCCACACAAAAAATCAACCGAATCCGCGGTAAAATCCTTATATAAGGGCCCGCGCGTTTATAAGGATCTACGCGCGGGCATGACGTGTGTGTGGGACGCTCGTCGGAATGACGTGGGTGGGGGACGCTCGTCGGAATGACGACACCCCTTTTGCTTTCGCTACGCTCAAGCACTTTCCCCTCAAGGGGACAGCAAGAAAAACTCCCTTGGCGCCCCCTTGAGGGGGGAACGGCGCCATTCTGCTCAACAGTGCGGTGCACTGTGAGCGGCGCCGTGACGGGAGCGGTGGCAACCGCGACGGGCTTTGCGGCGGTCCCTTCCGCCGCAAAGAGCTGTCACGAACGAAGTGAGTGACTGAGGGGGTGTTATTCCCCTATCACGTCATGTTGAGCGTAGTCGAAACATGGACCTTATTACAATGCGGTGGCCCCTTCAACGACGGCGCGGCGCGGCATAAAGCCGCGCCGCGCCTGTTCAGGGTGGCGTAAAAAAGGTGAGGCAGTGTGACATATTATACGTCATTCCGCATTATACGTCATTCCGCCCTTCTTCTTACGTCATTCCGAGCGGAGCGAAGCGAAGTCGAGGAATCTCAACCTCAGATTCCTCCTCCCTTTGGTCGTCGGAATGACGTGGGTGGCAACCCTTGCTGTCCCTGGAGGGGGCATAAGACGCCATTCTGCCGATCAGCCCTGTGGGCTGTCGGCGGCGGCTTATGGTGAGTGAGCGCATTCTCAGCGCGAACGGTGACCGA
>CANPZH010000094.1 GCA_947589335.1 uncultured Clostridia bacterium
AGGCGGTGATCGTGTATTGGCAGTCGATGCGGTAGCGGGCCCCGAAGTAGGGCAGATCGGCAAGGAGAGGGGCGTAGTTTTTGGAGCAGAACAGAACGGCGTCCACCTTGTCCGGGGAGAGGTTGTAGCGGAGGATCTTGTGCGGGAAGAGGGGGTTGCGCGCATAGGCATAGCCCTCGCGGAAGCGGTTCATGAGCCAATCCCGGTAGTGCCAGACGATGTCCGTGCGGGTTCCGACGTTGATGATCATAATACAGTTATTTTAACAAAAACGGAAAAAAAAGACAAACAAAAAGCCCGCGTTTTCAAAGCGCGGGCGAAAAAACCGGAACGAAGAGGAGCCGTCTCAGCGGAGGATGCGGGCGCAGGCGAGCGCGAGCGCACCCGGTCCGATGTGGCAGGAGACGCTGAGCGAGAGGGGGTCTATGAAGCGGAGAGGAGCCCCGGGGAGCGCCTCCCTGATCTCTCCGGCGAAGAGTTCCGCCTCGTTGCGGCACGCGGTGTACGCGATGGCGAGCATCATCTCCCCCCGTTCCGCAAGTTCGCGGAAGCGGGTCTCGAAGTCGTTTTTCACCGCGGCGATCATCACTTCCTTCGCCTTCTTGAGGGTGTTCACCTTGCGGAAGGCGTCGAGCTTCTCGCCTTGGATCTGCAGCACGGGCTTGATCTTGAGGATCGTCCCGATGAGCGCCGCCGCGGGGGTGAGCCTCCCGCCCTTCTTGAGATATTTGAGGGTGTCGAGGGAGATGTAGATGCTGCTGTCGAACTTGGTGCGGACGAGCTCCTCCGCGATCTCCTGTCCGCCGAGTCCCCGCTCTGCGAGCGCGAGCGCGTCGCAGACGCTCTGTTTTTGGGTGACCGAGATCCGCTGGTTGTCCACGACGAAGACTCTGCCCGCATAGGGGGCCTCCTTCGCCAGTCCCATTGCGGTGTGGCAGGACTCCGAGAGCCCGCTCGACATCGGGATATGGACGATCTCGTCGTACTCCTTGAGCAGTTTGTCCCACAGGTCTGTGACGTCGAGGGCGGCAGGCTGTGAGGTCGACACGGACGCCTCGCTCTGCAGACGGCCGTAGAACTCCTCCTGCGAGAGGTTGATATCTTCGTAGTACTGTTCCCCGTCGATGAGGAAGGGCATGGGGAGGACGGCGATCCCGAGGTCCTCCGCCTCGCGTTGGGTGATCCCGCTGTTGGAATCGGTGACGATCTTGATCTTCTTCATAACAACTCTCCAATCGGCAGATCGTTCACTTCGTTCACGATCGCCGCAAGCTATTATAGCAGAGAACGGGGGAAAGGTCAAGGAAATCCCATGAAAAAACCCAAATTTTTCGGCGGATCCCGCCAAGGTCCCGCCGTTCTGAACGTGCGCGCGCGTCGCATAGAATAGGGCATGAAATTTTTTCATCGCTACAGGGGACTTTTGGGCGGGGCGGCGCTGCTGCTCGCGGTCGCGTTCGCGCTCGGCGTCTGCTTCTTCGCCCTCGACCGTACGGCGGCGGAGGCGCAGAGGCTCACGGTCGTGCTCGACGCGGGGCACGGCGGGATCGACGGCGGGGTCACGGGGGTGAAGACGGGCGTCAAGGAGAGCGATCTCAACCTCTCCGTCGTCTTTTTGCTGCAGGAACGGTTCGAGGAGGCGGGGTTCCGCGTCGTGCTCACCCGCAAGACGGAGGCGGGGCTCTACGGCCTCGCGACGCCGGGATTCAAGAAGAGAGACATGCAGAAGCGCGCGGAGATCATCTGCGGCGCAAATCCCGCGCTCGTCATCTCCGTCCACATGAACTTCTTCTCCCTGCCGTCGCGGCGGGGGGCGCAGGTCTTCTTCCGCGAGGATTCGGAGAGCTCCAAGCGGCTCGCGTGCAACCTCCAGTCCTCCCTGAACGCGATGCCGGACTGCGCGCGGCGGAGCGACCCTCTCCGCGGGGATTACTTCATCCTCAACTGTTCGGAGTACCCCTCGGCGATCGTCGAGTGCGGATTCTTGTCCAACGCCGAAGACGAAGCCCTCCTCACGGACGGCGGATACCGCAAAGAGCTTGCCGGCGCCATCGCCGCGGGCGCGATGACCTTCCTCTCCTCTCCCGCAAATACGGGCGGAGGGGTTGACATTTTTTCCCGCGGATGATATAATACCCGGGATGAGCGATTATTGTCACAGAAGGAGCTATCCGCTCCGCTATACCGAATTCGATTTCAAGGACGAGCTCAAACTTTCGGGGCTTCTCGGGATCGTGCAGGAGGCGGCGTGTACGAGCGCAGACGAACTCGGGTTCGGCTACGACGCGCTGAAGCCCCGCGGTCTCGGGTTCATCATCGTGTTCACCTACGGCGAGATCAGAAGGCCCGTGAAGCTCGGCGACTCTCTGACCGTCGAGACCTGGCCGCTCCCGCCCCGCCACGTCATCTTTGAGCGTCATTACCGCGTGCTCAACGGCGCGGGCGAACTTGCGGCGGCGCTCGCCTCCCGCTGGTGCCTCGTCGATCTGAACACCTTCGCCCTCCTCCCGCCCGACGCTCTGGGACAGACCCACTTCTCCTGCCCTTACCGCGCGGAGAAGACGGTGGAGGTCCCCGGCTGGAAGATCCCCAAGCTCGGGGAGGACAAGCGGGAGTGCTACCGCATGCAGGTGCGCAACTCCGATTGCGACCACTATCTGCACGCCAACAACACCCGCTATGCCGACTTTTTTCTCGACTGCTTCCCGATGGACGGGCTGAAGAGCGTGAAGTCCTTTTCGATCGCCTACGGCAAGCAGGCGAAGGAGGGGAGCGAGCTCGTCTTTTACCGGAGGGACGAGGGCGATACCTCCGTCTGCGAGGCGCACTGCGGCGGGGAGCTCTTCTCGCAATTCCGCGTGACCTTCGGAGGGAACGAATGAGCAAAAAAGAATTGAAAAACGTGCGGACGGGACCGCAGAAGTTCGTCCGCTTCTTCAAGATCGGCTTCCGCATTTTCGCCGTGGCGGATCTGCTTGCGCTCATGGTGACGCTCGCGCTCGCCGTCGGGCTCAAGGGGACGGACAGGGTCGTCAACGGCTGCCTTGCGGGCGTCTTCGCCGCCGCGTTCTTCGCCGCCTACGGCTACTACGCGCTGAGCGTCTCGATGGGGACGGTCCTCTCGGCCGACGTCACCGACAAGGTCGTCTATCTCACGACCAACCGCAAGGTGTTCACCTACGACGTCCGCCGCGGCTGCGTCGGTGTCAAGGCGGGACGCAACCGCTACGTCTGCACCTTCGAGACCCAGAACTCGCGCGACAAGTTCATCTTCTACACCCGCGCGCCCTTCTC
The DNA here is from genome assembly GCA_947589335.1 of uncultured Clostridia bacterium. GTDB lineage: Bacteria > Bacillota > Clostridia > Christensenellales > Borkfalkiaceae > Gallimonas. The sequence continues at coordinate 3,295 of CANPZH010000094.1, forward strand.
CTCCTATTCCGACTCGCAGTTCTCCGAGCAGGACATCCGCCGCTTCTGCCCGCGCTTCGATGAATGGATGGAATAATTTTATGCAGTATAAAAAGCATAAAATACGGTTATTGCAAAAAATTATACAAAAATTATAAACAATCGAGAAAAAGAGGGGGCAGAATCGCTTGACAGCGCCGCCCCTTCTTTATTATAATATCCGTGAAATTTTCGTAGGAGATGCAAAAATGGAAAAGAAGATCAAGAAAGTGGTGCTTGCCTATTCGGGCGGACTGGATACGTCCATCATCATTCCCTGGCTCAAGGAGAACTACGACGGCTGCGAAGTGATCGCGGTGTCGGGGGACGTCGGACAGGGGACGGAGCTCGACGGTCTCGAAGAGAAGGCGAAGAAGACGGGCGCAAGCAAGCTCTACGTGCTCGACCTCAAGAAGGAATTCGTGGAGGACTTCATCTTCCCGACGATGCAGGCTGGCGCGGTGTACGAGGAGAAATATCTGCTCGGCACCTCCTTTGCGCGGCCGGCGATCGCGAGAGCGCTCGTCGAGATCGCGAAGAAGGAGAAGGCAGACGCGATCTGCCACGGCTGCACGGGCAAGGGGAACGACCAGGTGCGCTTCGAGCTGACCATCAAGGCGTTCGCGCCCGAGATGAAGATCATCGCGCCCTGGCGGATCTGGGACATCAAGAGCCGCGAAGAGGAGATCGCCTACGCCGAGGCGCACGGCGTCCCGCTCAAGATCAACCGCGAGACGAACTATTCCAAGGACAAAAATCTCTGGCATCTTTCCCACGAGGGGCTCGACCTCGAGGATCCCGCGAACGAGCCGCAGTACGAGAAGGAGGGGTTCCTCGAGATGGGCGTCTCCCCGGTGCAGGCGCCCGACGAGCCGACCTATCTCACCCTGCACTTCGAGAAGGGGATCCCCACGATGCTCAACGGCAAGAAGACGGGCCCCGTGGAGCTCATCGAAGCGCTCAACGAGATCGGCGGGAAGAACGGCGTCGGGCTTGCAGATCTCGTCGAGAACAGGCTGGTCGGCATGAAGTCCCGCGGGGTGTACGAGACGCCCGGCGGCACCATCCTCTATGAAGCGCACCGCCTGCTCGAGACGATCTGCCTCGACAAGGCGACCCAGCACTATAAACAGCTCGTCGCGGTGAAGTTCGGCGAGATGGTGTACGACGGGCAGTGGTTCACCCCGCTGCGCGAGGCGCTCTCGGCGTTCGTCTCGAAGACGCAGGAGACGGTCACGGGCGACGTGAAACTCCGCATCTACAAGGGGAACGTCACCTGCGCGGGGCTGAGTTCGCCCAACTCCCTCTACAGCGAGGAGATCGCGACCTTCTCCGACGACGGCGGCGCCTATTCCCAGAAGGATTCCGAGGGCTTCATCAATCTGTTCGGTCTGCCGATCAAGGTGAAGGCGCTCCTCGACCAAAAGAAGAAATGATCCGCGCATTCATCGACGGCAGGTCGGGGACGACCGGGCTGAAGATCGACGAGCGGCTCAGCCGCCGGGAGGACGTCGAGATCCTCTCGCTGCCCGAACATCTGCGCAAAGATCTCTCCGCCCGGCGGGACGCGATGAACGATGCCGACGTCGTCTTCCTTTGTCTTCCCGATGACGCTGCGCGCGAGGCGGCGGGGCTCCTCGAGAATCCCGCAACCGTCCTCATCGACGCCTCCACGGCGCACCGCACGGAGGAGGGCTGGGCGTACGGCTTCCCCGAGCTCTCGAAGGAGCACCGCGCGGCGGTCTGCTCCTCCAAGCGCATCGCAAACCCGGGCTGCCATGCGAGCGGCTTCCTCGCGCTCGTCTATCCGCTCGTGCGGGAGGGGATCGCGGGGAGGGACTATCCCTTCGTCTGCCACTCGGTGACGGGATACTCGGGCGGCGGAAAGAAGATGATCGCGGAATACGAAAGCGGGGACCGCTCTTCCCTCCTCGGCGCGCCGCGGGCATACGGCCTCGGCCAAAACCACAAGCATCTCGCCGAGATGACCAAGGTCGCGGGGCTCGTCCGCGCGCCCGCGTTCTGTCCCATCGTGGCGGACTTCGACTGCGGAATGAACGTCACTGTGCCCATATTTGCCGATCTTCTCGCGCAAAAAGTGACGGTAAATTCCGTTTTTGAGCTGTTTGCAGAGTACTATGCCGGACATAGGTTTATCTCTGTGACCCAAAATTCGGAGGACGGCTACCTCTCGGCGGGGAAATTCAAGGGCACGAACCAAATGGAGATCTTCGTCGGCGGGAACGACGAGCGGCTGCTCCTCTGCGCCCGCTTCGACAATTTGGGCAAAGGCGCCTCCGGGGCGGCAGTCCAGAACATGAATCTTGCGTCAGGGCTTGACGAGGGCGCGGGATTGTGATATAATCATAAGGATAGAGAACATCATGCTGAAAGAGATCGCAGGCGGCGTGTGCGCCGCCGCGGGATTCCGCGCGAACGGCGTTCATTGCGGGATCCGCAAGAATAAGATCAAGAAGGACCTCGCGCTCATCGCGGCGGACAAGCCGTGCGCGTGCGCGTGCGTCTATACGACCAACCTCGTGAAGGGCGCGCCCATTCTGGTGACGAAGGAGCATGTGCGCGGCGGCTATGCGCAGGCGGTGATCGTCAACAGCGGCAACGCCAACACCTGCAACGCAGACGGCGTGGAGATCGCCGAGGGGATGTGCGCGCTCGTCGAAGCGCACACGGGGATCCCCGCGGGGAGCGTCGTCGTCGCCT
>CANPZH010000095.1 GCA_947589335.1 uncultured Clostridia bacterium
TCTACGCTTCATCTTTGTGCCTCCTTTTTCCTTCTCTCTTTCCCCCCAATTATATACCCCCCCCCGTTCTTTTGTCAAAGTGATTATACAGATTTTGTTGTAAAAATGTATAATTATTTCAACGGTGAGGTATAAGTACAGCTTATACTTTATAATCATGCAAAGCTCTCTGCGGCGCTTCCCGTCCGCCCTTCGGGGGCGGGCTTTCCCCGCTCATTTTTTTGCGTGAAACTTTGTCCGAGCCGCTTGACAATCGCGGGAAAGTGGACTACAATAGGGAAAAACGTTTCGGAGGAAAACGAATATGAGACTGACCGAAGAACTGCGCAGAGCTCTGCGCGTGACGGTTGACTACACCAACATGACCGATAAATATCTCGGCGACAGAGGGATCTCCCAAAAGGTCCTCGACGCCCACAAGAAGCTCGCGAAGGAGGCGCATGCCTCCGTCGCGGCGAACCGCGGCAAAGACGAGCTCTTCATGGGCTGGACCGAACTCCCCTACAACCAGGGCGAGATCGTGGAAGACATCCTCGCGACGGCGAAGGAGATCCGCCGCAAGTTCGATTATTTCGTTGTGCTCGGCATCGGCGGATCCGCACTCGGCCCCACGATGGCGTTCAACGCCCTCTGCCACCTGCACTATAACGATCTGCCCAAGTCCAGGAGAAAGGGCCCCAAGTTCTTCGTCGAAGACAACGTCGACCCCGTCCGCATGAAGGAACTTCTCGACGTGATCGACATCAGAAAGACCTGCTTCAACGTGATCAGCAAGTCGGGCGCGACCAGCGAGACGATGACGCAGTACCTCATCATCTCCGACCTTCTGGCGAAGGCGGGCGAGAACGTGAAAGATCACGTCGTCTTCACGACGGACGCCGCAAGGGGCAACCTGGTGAAGATCTCCAAGGAACTCGGCGGAGTGAAGTCGTTCGTCCTCGGCGACGGCGTAGGCGGCAGATTCTCCGAGCTCTCCCCCGTCGGTCTCCTCCCCGCGGCAGTCGTCGGGATCGACATCAAGCTCCTTCTGAAGGGCGCCGCATACATGGATAAGCTCTGCAAGACGGCAGACCTCAGGAAAAACCCCGCCCTCCTCTCGGCGACCCTGCAATACATCGCGATGAAGGACGGCAAGAACATCGGCGTTCTGATGCCCTATTCCGACAATCTCCGCTATCTCTCCGACTGGTATGCACAGCTCTGGGCGGAATCCCTCGGCAAGAACAAGACCCTCGACGGACGGCCCTGCAACGTCGGGCAGACCCCCGTCAAGGCGCTCGGCGTCACCGACCAGCATTCCCAGGTCCAGCTCTACACCGAGGGTCCCTTCGACAAGGTGGTGACCTTCCTCTCCGTGGACTCCTACAAGGAGAAGTCCCCCATCCCGCACGGCTGCGAAAGCATTCCCGACGTCGCCTTCCTCGGCGGGCACACGATGGAGGAGCTCATCCGCGCGGAGAACAAGGCGACCGCCTATGCGCTGACCAAGGCGGGCAGGCTCAATTATACCATACACGTCCCCGAGATCAATGAATTCACCCTCGGGCAGCTCCTCTTCCTCTTTGAACTCCAGACCGCCTATGCGGGCGCGATGCTCGGCATCGACACCTTCAACCAGCCCGGCGTGGAGGCGGGCAAGAAGGCGACCTTCGCCCTCCTCGGCAAACCCGGCTACGACGGACAGAGAGCGGAACTCGACAACGCCGCTCCCGATCCCGCCTATCTCGTATAACCAAGCTTCGAACTTTCGGGCGCGCGCGGCAGATCTGCCGCGCGCGCCTTCGTTTGACAAAGTTTGACAAAGCGCGGTTTTTGTGCTATGCTGTAGCCATGAAGACCCTCAACGTCGGCATCTTTGCGCACATCGACGCCGGCAAGACAACGCTTTCCGAACGCCTGCTCTTCGAAGCGGGCGCGCTCCGCACCCCCGGCAGCGTAGACGGGGGGACCTGCCTGACCGACTTTCTCCCCGTGGAGAGGCGGCGCGGGGTCTCCGTGCGGGACGCGACCGTCACGTTCGTCTGCAGAGACGTCGAGATCAACCTGATCGACACCCCGGGGCATGCCGACTTCTTCGAGGAGACCGAGCTTGCGTTCTCCGCCGTAGACGTCGCCGTGCTCGTCGTCTCCGCCCGAGAAGGCGCTCAGGCGATTTTGCGGCGGCGTCTTCCCCTCGTCATCTTCGTCAACAAATGCGACATGGAGGGCGTTTCCCCCAAGAAAATCGCACCCATTCTGCAAAAACTCCTCCATCGGGAGCTCTTCGACGTCGAAGAGGACGAGGAGATCTCCGCGGAAAACGCCGTCTCCGCCCTCGGCGACGAGGAGCTGCTCGAAGGCTATCTTGCGGGGTCGCTGCCGCGGGAGACGCTGCGGCAGAAGGTGACTTCCGCCTGTTCCTCCGCCCGAATCTCGCCCGTGCTCTACGGGAGCGCCCGCACGGGCGACGGCGTTCCGAGGCTGATCGGGACCCTCTGCTCGCTCTTCGAATTCCCCCGCGACGAGGCCGCGCCCTTCTCGGCGTTCGTCTATCAGGTGGAGCACCGCAAAAACGTCGGAAAGATCGCGCATATGCGCATCTTTTGCGGCAAACTCGGCGTGCGCGGGGAGGTGTTCAACCGGCGGACGGGGAGCTCCTTCAAGGCCGTGCAACTCAAACAGATCCGTGGCGAGCGATATGCGGACGTCCCCGTCCTCGCGGCGGGAGAGGTCGGCGCGGCAGCAGGGCTTGCCGATGTGCGCGCCGGCGACTTTTTGGGGGATACGCCGCCCGTCGAAGATCTCCGCGTCTTCACCCCCTATCTGCGCATAAAAGTCGACCCATGTGATAAAAACAGGCTCACGGAGCTCAAGGAGGCGCTCGAACAGCTCTCGGACGAATCTCCCTCGCTCGCCCTCGAATGGGTGCCCGAGAAGCGGGAGCTGACCGTCTCCTGCTCGGGGAAGATCCGCACGGAGATCCTCAAAGAGACCCTCCTCGAACGCTTCGGCATCGAGGCGGAGATCGGCGCGCCCTCCGTCATCTACCGCGAGACGCCCGCCCGCGCCGCCCACGGCTTCGAGGCGTACACGATGCCCAAGCCCTGCTGGGCGGTCGTCCACTTTCTGATCGAACCCCTTCCCCGCGGCAGTGGATTCCGCTATGAGAGCGTCGCCTCGGAAAAGCGCATCGCCTACCGCTATCAGGAGCATGTCAAGACGGAGGTCCCGCGCGTGCTGCAGCAGGGGCTGATGGGCTGGCAGGTCGTCGACCTCAAGGTCACCCTGCTCGACGGCGAACACCACGTTCAGCATACCCATCCCCTCGATTTCTTCACGGCGACGCCGATGGGGATCATGGACGGGCTGAGAAACGCCGGGACGGTCCTCCTCGAACCCGTGCTCCGTGTGCGCATCTGCGCGCCCGGGGAGACCCTCGGGAAGGTCACCGCGGAGATCTCTGCGCGGAGGGCGGTCTTCGGCCCGCCCGTGTTCGAGGGGGAAAAGTTCCTTCTGACCGCCGACATCCCCGCCGGGGAGACCTTCGACCTGCAGGAGCGGATCGCCTCTCTCACGGGCGGACGGGGAAGCTGCGACTCCCGTCTTCTCGGCTTCCTCCCCTGTCCCGAGGGCCACGGCGCCGTGCGGGAGAGGATCGGAGTGAACCCCCTCGACCGCTCGCTGTGGATCCTCCACTGCCGCGGCGCCTACCGCTCGTAAAAAAGCGGACGCCCTGCGCCCGCAAGCAGATGACGATATGAACGCGCCGCCCGGCGGAACATTCCGTCGGGCGGCGCGTTCATATCATCGCAGGATCAGCAATTTTTTCCGCGCACGGGTGATCGCCGTGTAGAGCCACTCCCGCGCGTTCTCGAAGAGACGGGACTCGTCGATGACGATCACGAAATCGTACTCGGACCCCTGCGCCTTGTGACAGGTGACCGCATAGGCGAACTCGAAGCGGTTGACGGTGTCCATCCGCTTGACCTTCGTGCGGCGGAGCTTCTCATAGTTGTTCTCATGCACAAGGGTGTCGTCCGCGAGCAGGCACGCCTTTTCGCCGTAGCCGTGAAAATACTGCCCGCGCGTGAAGATCCCCGCGTCGAAGGGAAGATCGAAGACCTTCTCCGTGAGGAAATCGGGCTGAAAGTCGAACATGCCGAGCCCGTCCGCCTCCTCGCGCACCCGGTAGCACCTGCCGATGATGCCGTTGACGAGGTGGAACTCCCCGCGCCCGTCGAGCGCCTTCGACCAGTTGTTGAGCGTGCAGATGACCTTCTCGCCGTCGATGGGCAGGAAGGCCTCGGGGGAGATCCCGAGAAGGGTGCGCATCTCACGGTTGACGGCATTCCGCGTGCGGTTGGAGCCGACGATGATCTGATCGGCCTTGAGAAAGAGCCTTCTCCGCTCCTCCTCGCCGAGCGCCCGCCGCGGAAGGACGGCGACGCCGCTGCCGTACTCCCCGTAGCCCGGCATCTCGCCCGCCCGCGCCGCGGCCGCAAGCCGCACGATCGGGTTGTTCTCCTCCTGCCGCACGATCTGCGTGAGGGTGGCGCAGGGCATGGAGAGCAACGTGTTCGTCCCCCCGACGGGAGGCAGTTGGGCGGGATCCCCGCAAAAGAGGCATTTTACGCCGAAGGAGAGCAGATCGTGCAGGACGTCGTCCGAGACCATGCTCGTCTCGTCCACCACGATGAGACGGATCTTGCGGTCGATCTTCTCCTTCTTGACGAAGCGCAGGAAGCGTTCGGAGACGACCTCGCCGTCCTCGTTGACCTCGATGTCCTCCTCGCGGGTATAGATCAGGCTGTGGAGGGTCGAGGCGGGGGTGCCGCTGCGGATGAGGACAGAGGCGGCCTTGCCCGTGGGCGTGACGAACGCCGCGCTCTCGCCTGCGATAAGGCCGAGCTTTTTGACCGTGTAGTCGATGAGGAAGGTCTTGCCCGTGCCCGCATATCCGCAGAGCACGAAGATCTGCGTATCCAGATGAAGGAACCACTCCTCGATGAGCGCATACGCCTCCTCCTGGTCGGGCGTGAGCGCGAATTGTCCGCCTGTAAGCGCGTCCATATGCCCATTATAGCACATCTCTGCGAAGATGGCAAACGTTTGTTTTTAAGTTTTGCAAAAAGTTTCAGTCCGCGGCGGAAAATTCGGCATAGAGGAGCTTGCCGTCCGCCGGGATCCGCATGATCACTTTGCCCTTTTCGTAGGGGAAGACGAAGGTCTTCTCCTCCCCCTCCGAGGGGACGGAGAGGGTGATCGTGTGCGCCTCTTCCCCGACGAGGTAGCCGCCGCGGTATTCCCCCTCGCTGCCGTCCTTTCCGCGGTAATAAAGGCGGAAGTCCCCGCCGTATGAGAGCGCGAGCGCGACCCGTTCGAAGCCGCCGAGGAGATCCTCCCCGCCGAGCTGCAGACGGCTGCAGCGGTATTCCGCCGCGTACGGTTTGGAAATATCTTTGAGAGAGGACATCTCCTCCACGTCGCAGCCCGTCAGGAGCAGGAGGGCCGCGGACAGGATCACGAAGATCTGTTTCATGCCGATAGTATCGGCCGTTTTCGCGCAAATATGAATCGAGAGCGCTTCCGCGCTCTCAACACTTCCGATGTTCTTTTAACAGCTCTCCGAGGATCTCCGCCGCGTCATAGACGAGATCGGGGCAGGGACGTTTGCGGTAATACCCTTCTGTGCGCGGTGAGGCGGCGGGAGAGCGGTCTGCCCCGATCCCCTTCCCCGCCAGAAGTTCGCCGCATATGACGCTGCCGTTGCGCCCTTCGAAGCGGGAGGCAAACTCCTGCACGAGCCCGTAGAGCGCGCTCTTCTCCGCCTCGGGAAAGCACAGACCGAGCGTCATGACGGCGCCCGAGACGGCGCCGCAGGTCAGGCGGAGCCTCCCCATGCCGCCGCCGAAGGGACGGGCGAGCGCGCGGAGCCGCTCCGCGTCGATGGGGAGCAGTCCGGCAAACGCAGAGACGACTGCCTCCGAACAGGTCATGCCGCCCAGAAAGTTCTCTCTTGCGCGTTCGGCGAAC
>CANPZH010000096.1 GCA_947589335.1 uncultured Clostridia bacterium
TTCGTATCCTTTTCTGTCGAGAGAATATCTTTTGCGGCAGGGCTGTTTGCACCGCCCGCGGTTGCCGCTGTTGTTGCCCGCGAAGGAGGAGAGATAGCACTGCCCCGAAAAACAGGTGCAGAGCGCCCCCTGCACGAAGACCTCCGTCTCGAGCACGGAGGCGATCTTGGAGATGTCTTTGAGCGGGGTCTCCCGCGCGAGGACGACGCGCGAGAATCCGCACTCCTTTGCAAATTCCGCGCCGCGCACGTTGCAGCAGCCCGCCTGCGTGCTCAGATGGAGCACAAGTCCGGGATAGCGCTCTTTGAGCTTCTTCCCGAGGAAGAGATCTTGCATGAGGATCGCGTCCGCGCCCCCGTTCCACGCCGCGAGGACGCTTTCGCAGAACTGCTTCAGCTCCGCGTCTTTGACGAGGGTGTTGAGGCAGACGTACACCTTTGCGCCGAGCAGATGGGCATGGGTGACGACCTCCGCAAAGGCCTCCTCTCCGAAGTTCTCCGCCGAGCTCCGCGCCGAGAAGCGCGGAAGCCCGAGATAGACCGCGTCCGCGCCGCTGTCGAGTGCGGCGCGGGCGGAGATCAGATCCCCTGCGGGGGCGAGAATTTCCGGGCTCATCTTCCGATCGTGCGCTGGATGAGCTCCTGCGCGGCGTCATAGCCCATGCTCTTGAGGCGGTAGTTCCTCGCGGCGACCTCGATGAGGATGGCGAGGTTGCGCCCGGGAGAGACGGGTATGACGAGCTTGGGGACCTGCACGCCGAGGATCTCCTCGGTGGCGTTCTCCCCGCCGATGCGGTCGTACTCCTTGTCCTTCCTCCAGGGTTCGAGCTCCATCACGAGCTCGATCTCCTTCTCATTGAGGATGGACCCCGACCCGTACATGTTCTTTACGTTGATGATGCCGATGCCGCGCAGCTCCATGAAGTAGCGGATCCGCTCGGGGGCGGTGCCGATGAGGTCGTTCCCGACCCGTTTGATGACGACGGAATCGTCCGCGACGAGGCGGTGTCCGCGCTTGATGAGCTCCATGGCGTTCTCGCTCTTGCCCACGCCGCTCGCGCCCGTGAGCAGGATCCCCACGCCGAAGACGTCCAAAAGTCCGCCGTGCACGGTCGTTGCGGGCGCCAGAAGGCGGGAGAGGTAGGCGCAGAGGTCCGCCATGATCTGCGTGGTGAGTTTACCCGTGCGGAAGATGGGCGTTCCCGTGTCGCGCGCGCAGTCGAGAAATTCGGAGGGAATGGGCAGATCGCGCGTGAAGACGATGCAGGGGATCTCCCCGCAGTCGAAGAGCTTTCTGACCTTCTCCATCCGCTCTTCGGGCGAGAAGGTGCGCAGGTATTCGTACTCTGTGAGCCCGACGAGCATGACGCGGCGGGTATCGAAGTAGTTGAAAAATCCCGCCAGACGGAGCCCCGGCCTGTCGACGCTGGCGCTCGTGAAGGTGATGATCCCGCGCCCGGCATAGAGCAATTCCAGCCCCAAATCGTAGGCAAAGCGGTCGAGCATGACCGTTTCGCTCGGCAAAGACGCTTCGTTCATAGTGCTTCCCCCATTGCAAATTTTTCGATGGCATATGCGACGCCGTCCTCCTCTGCGGAGGGAACGACCGTCGCGCGTTCTTTCAGTTCTTCCACGGCGTTGGCGACCGCAAACCGTCCGCCCGCCGCCTCGATAAGCGGGAGATCGTTGAGCTGGTCCCCGATCGCCGCCGTCTTCTCCCGCGGGATGCGGTAGTACTCCGAGAGAAAGGAGACCGCCGAGGCCTTGTTCTGCGAAGCGGGGAGGATCTCGACGAGCCATTCGGACGACGCGGTGACGAAATACTCCTTCCCGAGGGCGGCCTCTGCCCGCAGGCGCAGCGCCTCCCTCCCCTCCGGGGGAAGCATGGCGAGCGCCTTCGTGACGCACAGTCCCTTCCTTGCCGCAAATTCCGAGAGAGGCTCCTCTATGACCGTCCCCTTCACGCCGCAGATCTTTTCGTAGATGGCGAGCAGCTCGTCGTCACGGTTGCAGTAGAGCACGTCGTCCGCGTAGATCTGGATGTGCATGTCCTCCGATTCGAGATAGCGGATGGCCCTCTGCGCCTGTTCCGCCGTGAAGCCCTCGTTTTTCAGCAGCCGCCCCGTGGCGATGTCGGCGATCACCGCCCCCTGATAGGCGACGACGAGCCCCTCCTCGAGCCCGAGCTCCTTCAGACGGGCGCGGATCGAGGAGAGCATCCTCCCCGTGACGACTGCGAACACGCCGCCCGCCCGCCTGTACTTTGCGATCGCGCGGATATTTTCCTTTGAGACCGTCCCGTCCGCACGCACGAGCGTGCCGTCGAAATCGGATAAAAACAGATCGTATCTCATAATTCCTCGAAGTATTTCCTGATCTTTGCGGCGAGCTCTTTGCCGATCCCCTCGGCGCCCATGAGCTCCGCGGGAGTGGCGCGCATGATCTTGTCGATCGTGCCGAATTTCTCCATCAGCGCCGCCTTCTTCCGTTTGCCGATCCCTCCGATCTCATCGAGCACGGAGGCAAGATTGCGCTTGGAATGCAGATTGCGGAAATAAGTAATGGCAAAGCGGTGCGCCTCGTCGCGGATGCGCTGGAGCATCCTGAGAGCGTAGTCCTCCCGCGGGATCCGGATCCCCTCCCCGCTCTGCAGGGTGAAGATCTCCTCCTCCCGCTTGGCGAGGGAGATGAGGTCGATATCGGTGATCCCCCTCTCCTCGAAGATCTCTCTGACGGCGGAGAGCTGCCCCTTGCCGCCGTCGATCACGACGAGCTGGGGCCTCGGGAACCGCTCCTCCTCGTCCGTCCCGAGTTTGTCGAGGCGGCGGGAGAGCACCTCCTTCAAAGAGGCGAAGTCGTCCGCGCCCTCGACCGTTTTGACGCGGAACCTGCGATAGGCGAACTTATCCGCCTCGCCGTCCGTAAACACGACCATGCTCCCCACTTTATCGACGCCCGAGATGTCCGAGATATCGTAGCACTCCATGCGCTTGGGATAGCGGGAGAGCCCGAGCAGCTTCTTCAGCCGCTCGCAGGCGTTCTTCGTCATGTCGTTCTTGTGCTCGATCTTCGAGACCGATTTTTCGAGGAACTCTCTCGCGTTCCCCGCCGCCATGACGGCAAGCTCCCGCTTGACGCCCGACTTGGGGTGGACGATCTCGACCTTCCTCCCCGCCTTTTCGCGGGCGTAGCCGGTAAAGAGGGCCTCGTCGAAACTTTCGTCGGTGATGAGCTCGTGCGGGAATTCGTGGTTGGAATAGTACTGGATGAGGAAGGAGAGGAAGCTCTCTTCGCGCTCGTCCGCGCCCTCTTCGAGGGGGAAATTGCGCGAGCCCTGCATGACGCCCTTACGGGTGACGAGCACGCTGATCACGGCATAGAGCCCGTTCGTGTCGAACGCCCAGATGTCGGCGTCGACGTCCTTCGGCATGGAGGTGATCCGCTTGAGCTGCAGCTTTTTGAGCATGCCGATCCTGTCGCGGTACTCCATGGCGAGCTCGAACTCCTCGCGCTCGGCAAGCTGCGTCATCTTCTCCAGCAGGATCGCCTCCGCCTCCTCGTAGTTCCCCGAGAGGAAGGAGACCGTCTTTTCGACCCGCTGTGCGTATTCCTCCTCCGTGCAGAGCTGCGCGCAGGGCGCAAGGCACCGCCCGAGATGATAGTCAAGACAGGGCTTTTTGGGCTTCTCCGTGACCGCCGTTCCGCACAGACGGATCTGATAGACCTTCGCCGCCACGTCGAGGATCTCTTTGCAGGAGATCCCGCCCATGAAGGGACCGAAGTACTTCCCGTCCTTTTTGACCCTCCTCGTGACGGAGAGATGGGGAAACTTCTCCCGCGTATGGACCTTGATGTAGGGATACGTCTTGTCGTCTTTGAGGAGAATGTTGTACTTGGGTTTGTATTTTTTGATGAGATTGTTCTCGAGCGCGAGGGCGTCGACTTCGGTGGGAGCGACGATATAGGAAAAATCGGCGATGTTTTCCACCATCGCCTGCACCTTGGAGGGTTTCTCGGTGGAATGGAAGTACTGCCGCACGCGGTTTTTGAGGACGCGCGCCTTCCCGACGTAGATGACCGTTCCCTCGGCGTCGAGCATGAGATAGACGCCCGGCGTATCGGGCAGCAGCTTCAGTTTTTCCCGCAGGACGCTCTCGCTCATAACCTTATTATACACGACCGCACCGGATTTTTCAAGGGAAATGCAAAGAAAAATCGGCGGACGGGCAAAATCATACGCCGCCCGCGCGGGATCCCCCGCGGGCGGCGTATCGAAGTTCTCTTCCGGGGCGGCTCTTCTTCGAAGGGGCGGGCGCTCAGTAGCCCAAGAACTCCACGCCCTTCAAGAGCACGTCGTTGACGGTCTCTCCCGCGATCGAATAGAAGATGATCTTGCCGTGGCGCTCCGTCCTGACCATGCCCGCGTCCTTGAGAAAGCGGAGCTGGTGGGAGACCGTCGTCTGGTTGATCGCCAGCACGCGGGAAATGTCCGTCACGCACATCTCCGAGATCGCGAGCGAGGCGAGGATGCGCAGGCGCGTCGGATCGGAAAAGATGGAAAAAAAGCGCACGAGAGCGGTGAGGACCTCCCCCTCGGGGACGTATCCCTCGATGATGCTCTGCGTACGCTTGTCGAGCAGCAATGTCTCCGTCATAAAATCACTCCTTTTTTATGACAGAATAACATATGCACACCTGCGCAAATTCTGCGCTTTTGTCGATCCGTATGCCGTTTTGTCGGATCTATTCGACGGCGACTGCGGTGTAGCCCGCCTCTGTGACGGCGGCCTTCAGCGTCTCGTCCGGAACGTCGCGGTCGAGTTCCACCACGGCGGTCCCGTGCTTGCGGAATGCCTTTTTCAGGCTCACCTCCGCCTGCTTCACGCCCTCCACCGCGGTGAGCGCCTCCGTGACATGCCGCACGCAGTGCTCGCACATCATGCCGTCGATCAGAATGGTCTTTTTCATATTGTCATCTCCTTTTGAATGATTTTTTTGTTCCTTTCGCCCGAACCGCATGAGCCTCAGCGCATTGCCGACGACGAACAGGGAACTCAAGCTCATCGCGGCGGAGGCGATCATCGGGTTGAGGCTCACGCCCGCCCACGCGAACACGCCCGCGGCGAACGGGATCCCGATGACGTTGTAGAAGAATGCCCAGAAGAGATTCTGGCGGATGATCCGCATCGTCTTGCGGCTCAGCGCGAGGGCACGGGGCAGGGCGCGGAGATCTCCGCTGACGAGCACGGCGTCCGCGCTCTCGATGGCGACGTCCGTGCCGCCCCCCATCGCGATCCCGACGTCCGCCTCCTTGAGGGCGGGGGCGTCGTTGATCCCGTCTCCCACCATCGCGACATAGCGGTTTGCCCGTTTCGCCTCGCGGTGTTCCCGCTTTGCCGCCTCACTCTCCTCCCGCCGCTCCTTCACATACCGCAGTTTCTCCTCGGGCAAAAGCTCTGCGAGCACGCATGCTTCGTAGGGCGGGAAGCCCGCTTCCTCTGCGATATGGCTTGCGACCGCCCGGTTGTCCCCCGTGAGCATGACGGGCAGACATCCCATTCGGATGAGCCTTCCGATCGCCTCTCGGC
>CANPZH010000097.1 GCA_947589335.1 uncultured Clostridia bacterium
GGCGGGGGAGGCGCTCTACTGCGCCCGCATCATCTCCGAATACCGCAAGCGGGGGTACAAGCTCTCCGACTTTGCGGTGCTCATGCGCATCAACGCGCTCACCCGCTCCTATGAACAGGAATTTACCAAATACGGCATCTCCTTCAAGGTCTTCGGCGGATTCCGCTTCTTCGAACGGAAGGAGATCAAAGACGTGCTCGCCTATCTGAGGCTGGTCGCGAACCCCTTCGACAGCGAGGCGCTGCAGCGGATCATCAACGTCCCGCGGCGGGGGATCGGCGAAAGGACGATTGAAGCGCTCCGCGGCTATGCGGACGCGGAGGAGCTCTCCCTCTACGACGCCGTGCTCGACGCGGACGGGCTCCCCTTCAACGCGGGGACGAAGAGCAAGCTCCGCGAGTTTGCCGCCTACCTCAAAGATCTCGTCGTGCGCTCGCAGGAGGAGACGGTCGACCGTCTCACCGCCCATCTCATCAAGTCCTCCGGGATCTACGACATGTACTTCGACGGCACCGACGAAGGCGCCGCCAAGCGCGCCAATCTCGACGAATTTCTCGCCTCCGTCGAGGAGTTCGTGCGGATGAACGAGGGCGCCACGCTCTCGGACTACCTCCAGCAGATCACCCTCTATTCGGACACGGACGAGATGACCGACGACGGCGACTATGTGACGATCGCGACCATCCACGCCGTGAAGGGGCTGGAATTCCGCTGCGTCTTCCTGTGCGGGCTGGAGGAGAACATCATGCCGACCTCGCGCGCGCTCGACGATCCGAACGGGCTCGAAGAGGAGCGGCGGCTCATGTACGTCGCGATCACGCGGGCGCGGGAACAGCTCTGGCTCACCCGCAGCCGCAGCCGCTATCTCTATGGCAGAAGGGAGCAGACGACCCGCTCCGAGTTCATCGACGAACTGAAGACGGAGCTCGGGATCGGGGAGGAGCGTCCCTATCCCCGCTATACGGGAGATTACCGCTTCGGCAGAAGAACGGAATACGGCGGCTACGGAGGCGGCTACGGGGGCTACGGAAGCTACGGAGCCTCTGCGCCGAAGACGGTGGGGAGAGCTTCGGAATATGCGGAGCGGGAGAGCGGCTTTACCTTCGGCGCGGGAGCGCGCCCGCCCGCATCCCCCGTGCGGTTCGGCAACGTGGGCAACGCGCCCAAACAGGAGGAGAGGGATACGAGCCGCTTCGAAGTGGGCGTCCGCGTGCGGCATCCCCGCTTCGGCGAGGGCGTCATCACCGCGATGCGGGGAGCCCCGGGCAAGCAGATCCTGACCGTGAAATTCAAGACGGCGGGGAATAAAGATCTGGCGGCGGTGCTTGCGCCGCTCGAGATCATCGGAGATTGAACGATGGAACGGATGAAGGAACTTTGCGAGATTCTCAACCGCTGGGCGTATGAGTACTATGTCCTCGACGATCCGAGCGTCCCCGACCGGGAGTACGATAAGCTCTACGACGAACTGCGTGAGCTCGAGCGGGAGACGGGCGTCGTCCTGCCCGAATCACCCACCCGCCGCGTGGGAGGGGAGCCCGTGAAGGGGTTCGAGCGGCATGCGCACATCGCGCGGCTCTATTCCCTCGACAAGGCGGTGACGGAGGACGAGCTTGCCGCCTTTTTCACGCGCGCCGAAAAGCACGGATCTCCGACTTACACCGTCGAATACAAGTTCGACGGGCTCACGATGTGCCTCACCTATGAAGACGGCGCCTTCGTGCGGGCGACGACCCGCGGCAACGGCATCGAGGGGGAGGACGTCACCGCGCAGGCGCTCACGGTTAAAAGTTTCCCGATGAAGATCTCCTACCGCGGCACGCTCGAGGTGCGGGGGGAGGCGGTCATACGGCTCTCCGTGCTCGAAAAGTACAACGCCCTCCATCCCGGCGAGCCGCTGAAGAATGCGCGGAATGCGGCGGCGGGGGCGATCCGCAACCTCGACCCCAAGGCGACCGCCGCGCGCGGGCCCGAGATCCTGTTCTACGACGTCAACTACATGAGCGAAGACCCCGTCTCCTCGCAGGAGGAGGCGATGGCGTTCCTGCGCAGGGAGGGATTCAAGACCTATCCCTATTTCCGCGTCTGCCGCAGCGGCGAGGAGGTGCAGGCGGCGGTCGACGAGATCGAGATCGAGCGCAAGAAGATCGACGTGCTCACGGACGGCGCGGTCGTCAAGGTCAACGAGGAGTCTTATCGCAGGGAAATGGGCTACACCGACAAGTTCCCGCGCTGGGCGATCGCCTACAAATTCGAGGCGGAGGAGGCGGAGACGACGGTCCGCAAGGTGTTCTGGCAGATCGGGCGCACGGGGAAACTCACCCCGCTCGCGGAGGTCGATCCCGTCGAGCTCGCAGGCGCGACCGTGCGGCGGGCGACGCTGAACAATTACGGCGACCTCACGCGGAAGAGGGTCAAAGTGCACTCCCGCGTGCTCATCAGGAGGTCCAACGAGGTGATCCCGGAGATCCTCGGCGCGGTGTCCGAGGAGGAGGGGGGCGTCCCGGTCGAAAAACCCGCCGTCTGTCCCTTCTGCGCAAGTCCCGTTATAGAGGCGGGCGCCAACCTCTTCTGCACGAACGAACAGTGTCCGCCCCGCGTCGTGCAGAAGCTCACCCATTACTGTTCCAAGAATGCGGCGGACGTCGAGGGGATGTCCGAATCGACGCTCTCGCTGCTCTACCGGGAGCGGGGCGTCCGCCGGTTTTCCGACCTCTATCATCTGACCGCCGCGGACTTCGGGGGGCTCGAGGGCTTCAAGGAGAAGAAGACCGTCAACCTCCTCTCGGCGATCGAAAACAGCAAACATATCCCGCTCGACCGCTTTCTGTACGCGATCGGGATCGGCGGGATCGGGCGCGTCGCCGCGCGCGATCTCGCCGCGTTCGGAAGCGTGGAGGCGCTCGCCGGGCTCTCCTTCGAAGAGCTGACGGAGCTTGAAAACATCGGCGAGGTCACCGCGGGCGCGATCGTCTCCTACTTCCGCGACGGGGAGAACCTCGAAGAGCTCGCACGGCTGCGCGAAGCGGGCGTCACGCCCTTCGTCAAGGAGAAGAAGGCGGGCGTCTTCTCGGGGGAGACGGTCGTTTTGACGGGGAGCCTTGCCTCCATGTCCCGCCCCGAGGCGCAGAAGCTCATCGAGGAGATGGGCGGGGTGTGCTCGGGCGCCGTCTCTGGCAAGACGACGCTCGTCGTCGCGGGGGAAAAGGCGGGCAGCAAGCTCGAAAAGGCGGAAAAGCTCGGGATCAGGATCATCGGCGAAGAGGCATTTTTGCAGCTGCTCGGACGATAAAAAAATCCCGAAAAGACTTGCCTAAACCCGATCCGTATGCTATAATAAAATCATGTACAGCATGACAGGATTCGGGAAGGGAGAATACAGGGAGAACGGACTGGAGGTGACCGTCGAGCTCAAGTCGGTCAACAACCGTTTTCTCGATCTCTCCGTCAAGTGTCCGCACGCGCTCAATCCCTATGAAGAGACGATCCGCGCGCAGATCCGCGAAGCCGTCAGCCGGGGGCATGTCGACGTGTTCGTCGGCGTTCTCGACAAGCGGGAGAAGCGGAAGAAGTTTTATGTCGATACGGCTGCCGCCGCCGCATATGTCGGGGCGGCGGAAACTTTGAAGGAGGCCTTTCCCAAGCTCGAAGACGACGTGACGCTCGCCTTCCTGCTTCGCTCTCCAGACGTCGTCCGCACGGAGGACGAAGCGGGGGAGGATGAGGCGCTCGCCGCCGCGGTGAAGTCGGCGCTCGCCGCCGCGCTGTCCGCGCTCGGGGAGATGCGCCTCAAGGAGGGGGAACGGCTGAAAGAAGATCTTCTGTCCCACATGGATACGATCGGATCTCTCCGCGAGGAGATCGCGTCGCGCGCTCCTCTCGTCTCCGAAGAGTACCGGAAAAAGCTCACGGAACGCGTCGCCGAGTTCCTCGGCGGCAAGGTGGAGGAGAGCAGGATCCTCACGGAGGCGGCGGTCTTTGCCGACAAGTGCAACATCGACGAAGAGCTCACCCGCCTTGCCTCGCACATCACGGAGTTCCGCAAGATCTGCAAGGAACGCACCGTCGGCAGAAAGCTCGACTTCCTCGTGCAGGAATTCAACCGCGAGTGCAACACGATATGCAGTAAATCGAACGACGCCGCGATCACGAAATGCGGGCTTGCGATGAAGAACGAGATCGAAAAAGTGCGGGAGCAGATCCAGAACCTCGAATAAATATGCGGAATATTTTACTTGTGATCTCCGGTCCGTCCGGAGTGGGAAAAGGGACGATGGTACAGCGGCTGTCCGAGACGGGGGAATTCGCCTTTTCCGTCTCGTGCACGACGCGGGCGCCCCGCGCGGGCGAGCGGGACGGCGTGGAATATTTTTTCCTCGATAAGGAGCAGTTCGAGCGGAAGATCGCGGAGAACGAATTCCTCGAATACGACAACCACTTCGGGAACTACTACGGCACGCCGCGTTCGTTCGTCGAGGAGACGCTGAAGGAGAAGTCCGTCTTGCTCGATCTCGACGTCGTGGGCGCGCTCAGCGTGAAGAAGACGTACCCCGGCGCGGTGCTCGTGATGCTCATCCCCCCGAGCATCGACGCGCTGAAGGCGCGGCTGATCGGCAGACATTCCGAGAGCGAAGAACAGCTCCGCATCCGCCTCTCCCGCGTCGATTACGAGCTCTCGCTCAAAGACCGTTTCGATTACTGCGTCGTCAACGACACCGTCGAGGCGACGAAGGATATCCTTCTGAAGATCATATCGGAAGAGATGAACAGAGAAGAAAGGAGGAACAGACCATGATCAACGAACCCTCGGTAGACTCTCTCGTGAGGAAGCTCGGTTCGGATACCGAGCCGATCAGCCGGTACGAACTCTGCGTCGTTGCGGCAAAGCGGACGCGGCAGATCATCGAGCAGATGCAGTCCACGGGAACGCTGGAACTTCCCGGAAAACAGAAGGAGATCGTGCTTGCCTGCAAAGAGATCATGAGCGGCAAGGTCAAGTGCGCAAGAGACTGATCGGATACATACCCCGTACATGTGCGGGGTATATTCTTAGGTACAGATGATCGCCGAAGTGATCGTCGACATCGCCCACAGCGACGTCGATAAGATTTTCGATTACATATGCGACGGTTCCGTCGTCCCCGGCATGCGCGTCACCGTTCCCTTCGGAAGGAGCACGGCGACGGGCTTTGTCATGCGCGTCAAAGAGGAGAGCGGGCTCCCGCCCGATAAGCTCCGCAGGATCTACCGTGCGGACGACGCTCTTCCCGCCCTGAACGGGGAGTGCCTCTCCCTCGCGGAGAAGATCACGGAGCGCTACCGCTGTCCCAAGGCGGTCGCTCTGCGCCTCTTTCTGCCCGCGGAGATGCGCACGGGCAAGGTCGCGGAGCGGTACCGCACCGCCGCCCGTCTCGTCGGGGATCCCTCCGAGATCCCCCCGCGCGCCAGGCAGCAGCGGGCGCTTGCGGACTTTCTCGCCTCGGGCGGGGAGACGGACGCCGCCTTCCTCCGCGAACGCTTCGGCAGTGCGCTCAAGGCGCTTGCGGACAGGGGGATCGTTCTGCTCG
>CANPZH010000098.1 GCA_947589335.1 uncultured Clostridia bacterium
CAAGCGGCTGATTTTCACAGGCGATCTTCAAAAAGAGATAGGTCTTGATCGCGTCGATTTGCGCATCCCGCATTTGCCCTGTTTTTTCAATATAAGCAATGAGCTCCTTCACGGAGTTCTCGCTCTGCAACCACTCGTCGCGTTTTTTCGTTATCATTCTGTAAAACATACTTTCCTCTTGCGACCGTTTCGGGTCTTGCATCCATTATAGCACATTTCGGCAGGAAATGGGTCGAAAATGATGGGGCGATCGGAAAACATTCCGCGGGGGAAGTCTTTCAGCGGAGCATGCCGAGATAGACTTCGTCGTGGCGCTGTTTGAGCTCATCGCAGAACTTTGTCAAGGCATCCTGATCGTCCCAGACCGAAAAATCAAACACGCAGGAATACTCCGTGCCGAGAAAGACATCCACTTGAAGCGCGACGGGGAACTTGGGGAAGGGAAGCGGCTCTGCACTGCGATACTTATACCGTGCAATAAACCGTTGCATCATCTGTTCGTAGCGTTTTGCCTTTGCGTCATCGAAAAAGACGCGCAAAATTTGCGGGGCGTCCGACCCGTATATGCGGCGTGTGGGGAAGCCGTAGAGGCTGCCCTTTTTGCAATAAGCGGTGATGATATCCTGCAAATTGCAAATACGGTAATAAAAATTCGGATAATCCGTCTTGAAAGGCCCGTCTGTATTAAACTCATATTCGACCTGCATAGTAACCTCTCATGTATGATATGGATAGGTCTATTATAACATATTTTCTCCTGTTCGACTACAAAATCGCGGGCATTTCCGCAAGAAATTCTCCGTCGCACTGCGCGGCTTTGCAACATTTGCACGAAAAAAGACGGCGTTTCCGCCGTCCCGTTTCCTTGGAAAAATCCTCTTTTTATACCACGATGTCGTACTTATCGAGGGTGATGAGCTTTGCGTTGCCGCCTTCGGCGAAGAAGGAGACGCCGCCGCCCTCCGAGTAGACATTCCCCGTCATGGTGCGCTCGCCGCCGTTCAAAAACACTTCACAGCTCGAAACGTCGAGGAAGATGCGCATATCGAGCCGATTGTCCTTGGTCGAAACCCAAACGGAGCGCACTGCGGCGTCCTTCTCCTCGGCGTCGTGCGTGATCTCGACGCCCATGCGGGAGCGGTCGAAGATCACCCTGTCCTTTTCGCGGTCGTAGTAGATGCGGGCGTCGTGCTCGCCGCTTTGGTACAACTTGACGCCGACCCTTTTCGCCGTGCCGAGGTCGAGGGAAAAGCATAGTTCGATCTTGGTGCCGTTGACTTTCGTGAGTTCGTTTCGGCTTCCGAGCGTGACGTTTTCGAAGCGGACGGGATTCCAGCGGTAGCGTTCGATCTCGCGCACGGGGCTCTGATAGAGCTTGCCGTCCTTTACCGAGAGTTCGCGCGGCAGGATCATCGCACCCGCCCAACCGTGCTTTGCCGTCGGGAAGAGGCGGTGCCACATCTGCATCCATGCGATCATCACGATGCGTCCGTCCTTCGTCTTCAGCGTCTGCGGGGCGTAAAAGTCGAAGCCGCCGTCGATCTCGTCCTCATAGTCCTTTTCGAAGACGCCCTTCTTTTCGTCGAGCTTTCCGAGCATATAGACGGAGGACTGTTCGTTTTCATACCGCCAGTCGTCCGTTCTGTACCCCTGCGGGCTCGCGAGCATCACGTCCGTTCCGCCGAGCTCGAAGAAGTCGGGGCACTCATAGATGCCGCGGGTCGTGAGCCCGTCTTTCCGGAGGACGTTGACGAACTCCCAGTCGATGAGGTTGAGGGAGCGGTACAACAGGAGCATGCCCTCGCCCGCCTCGGACATCCCGCCCGCGAGCAGGTAGTAATACCGCCCGCGCTTGAAGACCTTGGGATCGCGGAAGTCCGTCTTCAGGCAACCCTCGGGGAGCTGATCCCCGGAGATGATGACGCCGAGCTTTTCGAAGCGGACGCCGTCGGAGGAGACGGCGAGCGACTGCGTCTGCTTGCCCGCCGCGACCGAGGTGTACACGAGATAGAGCTTGCCGTCCTTCACAACGGAGGACCCGGAATAGCAGCCGTCGCAGTCGTCCTTTCCGTCGGGCGCGAGCGCCGTGGGCTCCAGCTTCCATTTGACGAAGTCCTCGGTGGTGTAGTGGCCCCAGTGCATGGACGCCCAGGAGGGCGCATAGGGGTAGAATTGGTAGAAGAGATGATATTTCCCGAATGCCTCATGGAAGCCGTTCGGATCGTTCATCCAGCCCACGGGGGGCATGACGTGATAGGTATGGCGGCTGTTTCCGCCTACGGCGGCAAGATTATGCACGATGTACAGATCGGCTATCTTCGTGCCGTATGAGCCGCCCGCCATAGTCGATGTCGTTTTCATAAATTCCCCCGGGAATGTTTCAATAGGTATAGGTGTATTGCTTGAGATCGGAGAAGGTGACGTTTGCGCCGCTCGAGTAGAGCATGACGTTCGTCCCGTTCGCGCCGTAGATGCGCACGGTGAGCGCCGTCTGTCCCTCGACATAGAGGACGCCGACGGAGCCCTCCTGCACATAGGTGAAGGAATAGGTCTCGCCCGCTTTCAGTTCGGCGGAGACGTCGGTGATGTGCACGGAACCGTTGTTGAATTCGAGGGAGATCGTCTGCTTCTCGGGGGAGATGGCGATGGTCTTATAGCTCTCCTTTCTGCCGTTGTAGTCGAAGGCGAAGCCGAAATCGCCCGTGCCGTCGAAGCGGAAGCTCCCGGTGACGAGGTAGCGCTCGAAGCAGCGGAACGTCTCCGTGTAGTCGCCCGCAGCGACCTCGACGGACGGCCCTGCGACGAGGACGCGCTCCTTGGTGTTCTGCGTGTAGGCATCGACGGGGGCGAGACGGATGCCTCCCTTCCCGTCCTCTACGACCTTCTGCACCTGCAGGTTGCCCGCCCAGCCCTTCACGTCCTGCGTGGAGGAGACGGACTCCGACCGCCGCGCCCAGCCGATGAGATAGGTGTTCTCGCCGTCGGAGGCGTGCTTCGCCGCATAGAACAGGTGGCCGTCGAGAGGCTTGGGAGTAGCCGTGTAGGGGTCGTACTGCGTATCTGCCGTCGTGTACCAGAGAACGCCGTCCTGTGCGGAGAAGGTGAGGTACCACTTGCCGCCGATCTCAAAGGTGTCGGAGCATTCGAGGTTATAGACGTCGCCGACGACGCTCTCGTCGTTCGTATAGATGATGTCGCCGTAGACGGGGTCGCTCAGATCGCCCTTGAGGGTGTATTTGCAGACCCGTCCGATGCCGCTCTGCGCCGCCGTGATGGTGAGCGTGATCGTATCCGTCGCCGCGTCATAATAGCCCTGCGGATCGCGGAAATCGTTTTTCTGTCCGAGCGAGTCGGGAGGGGTGATCTCCCAGCCTTCCTTCTTGGTGAACTCCGTGGGGCTCGAGCCCTCGGCGACCATGATCGTCTCGCTCGGGGTATGGTTTCCGTTGTGCCCCGTGTAGAAGAAGTAATATTTGTCCTTGACTTTGACGACCGAACCCGTGCCGATCATCGAATCCTGCCCGGTGCCGTGGTCGGATTCGAGGACGGGATCCTGTTTCTCCTCGAAGTGGACGAAGTCCTTCGTCGTGGTGAGGTAGACGGAGTGGTTGTAGGAGTCGCCCTGGTCCTTCAAATAGTAGATGTAGTAGGTGCCGTTCTCATAGTAGGGCATGGTGTCGCCGACATAGCCCTGTCCCGCGCTGTCCTTTTCGGGCAGGAAGTTGAACATGTAGCTGCAGGCGTTCTCCTTCGCGCTCGCATTGCGGTAGGAGGAGAAGTCCTTATCGGAAGGATCGACGTCCTCCGCCCAGTTGCCTCCCGCGGTCTCGCCGCAGCCTGCCGCAAACAGCATGATGCAGCCGAGAGCGATCGTAAAAACCGAAACTTTTTTCGTGAATTTCATGATATTTCCCCTTCAAAAACTTCTTTGTCCGTCGGCATCGCGGGGATCGCGCCCTCGCGGGAGACGACGATGGCAGCCGCACGGTTTGCCCGTTGCAGCATTTGGTTGAGTTCTAAAGCGGAGAGCCCTTCGATCCCCCGCCCGAGCAGTTGGTACAGGACCGTTCCGATGAACGAATCTCCCGCGCCGGTCGTATCCGTGACCGCAAAGCCCGTGTGCGCCGGCTGCCGTGCCTCCGCACTGCGGGTGTAGGCGGCGGCGCCGTCCTTTCCCTTTGTGACGAAGACGAGCTTCACTTCGCCCTGGAAGAGAGACGTTACCGCCTGCCGCTCATCCGCGATCCCGGTGATGTCGAGGAGCTCTTCATCGCTCACTTTGAGGATGTCGGCGCAGGGCAGGAACTCCCGCACGGTGGAGAGGAGGGCCTCACGGCTCTTCCAGAGGGAATAGCGCAGGTTGGGGTCGAAACTGATGACCGCGCCCGCCTTCCGCGCCCGTCCGATCGCGGCGATATGCGCCTGCTTTACGGGAGCGTCGACGAGGTCTACGCTGCAGAAGTGGAGGATGTCTCCGCGCCCGAAGGGGATCCCTTTCACTTCGTCGGCCCCGAGCAGCATATCCGCGGAGGGGTTGCGGTAGAAGGAGAAGCTCCTCTCGCCGTGTTCGTCTCTCGAGACGAATGCGAGCGCGGTATTCGCGCTGCCGGTGCGGAACACGTAGTCGGTGCAGACATTTTCCCGTTTCAGCGTCTCCTCGAGGAAGTTCCCGAAGGGGTCGTTCCCGAGTTTGGTGATGACGCAGGCGCGTCCGCCGAGCTTGGCGGCGCAGACGGCGACGTTCGCAGGCGCGCCTCCCGCGTTCTTGCGGAAGTTGACCGCCGCCTCGAGCGCGCCCGTCTCCTGTGCCGTGAAGTCGATGAGCATCTCGCCGATCGCGTAGAGTGTGTTCATAAAATACCCCCGATTTAGCGGATGCCTCCGCGATAGAGTTTACCGCGGAGGCCCGTTTGCGTATTATGGATCAGTTCGCGACGGTGCGGTATCCGATCTTCAGTTCGGAGATCTCGATCACGACGTCCTTCTTACCGCCGAGCGTCTTGCCAAACTCGAGGAGGAGTTCGCACTTGTTCGCTCTGTCGGAAGCGGCGTCGGTGATGAGCTCGAAGGTCTGCTCTTTCGTCCCGATGGAGAGGGGAGAGGAGTTGTCGAGGAAGTCGACGCGGCGGAGCAGGATGCCCTCGTCCGAGGAACCCCATGCGCGGTTCATGTCGTGAAGCGTCACATTGCAGGTGAGCTCGACAGACGCCTTGATCGTGATGGTGATGACGTAGTATGCCTTTTCGGGAAGGTTGATCGGGTTATCCCAATACCCGAACGCGAGCTTGTTGTGTCCGCCGTCCGAGCCGCCCTCGTCGATCTTGTAGATGAGCTTGTTGTTCTCGAAGTAAGCCGTGCCCTTGGCTGCTGCGTCGAACACGTCGTCGGACTGGTTATAGACCTCGATGGGGTACTTCGCGTTCTTGTTGTCGGGGGAAGCGTTTCCGAAGAGGATGAACTTATCCTGGATCTTCGTCGTCTCTTTATTGCCCTCGATCTTGAAGAAGCGCACGCTCTTCACATAGATCTCGTTGGAGTTCTCGGCGGG
>CANPZH010000099.1 GCA_947589335.1 uncultured Clostridia bacterium
TGACCTCCGTAAATTCGCCGAACAGCCCCATCGCAAGGTCCCCCACCTCGTTGCCGGCCGTAAAGCGCGCCTGCGTTTGATCGTCTATGACATATTCCTCCGGCTTGTACTTTTTCAGCCACGGAATTTTAGGGCATTGCCTGAAATCACAGTACTTCGATTTGCTGAAATAGAACATATCCTTTCTCCTGTCGAAAAACATTTTATCATATCGAAAACACAAAATCAACTATAAAACAGACCTCGCGCGGCTTTGCCCAACCGGGAAGAGCCGGAAGAGGAGGGATGGCCGCCTCAAAGCGGCGGCCATCCAGGAAGAGATTGAAAAAATGAACAACACAAACAAAAATTTTCTCGGGGCACCTCCTTCTCTTCAGAATCTTTCAAGAGCCGCTCTTCTCAGAAGAGAAGCATGTGGCGGATAAAGCACTTTGCACACTTTGTGCAGTCTCTGTGGGCGGGATCGCGATGAAGATCGTAGCGCAGGGTATATTCACCGGGCAGCAGCCGCCGCGCGAGCGGGCACTCCTTTGCAATGATCTGCGCAAGCGCGGGGTCGAGGTCGGTGGGCTTCATGAGCGACGCAAGGAAGTAATACCCGCCCGCCAGCTCATTTTGCTTCTGAACGGAAAAGGTCTTAAAGAGCCGCGCCGCCTGTTTCTGATGGTCGAAGAAGAAGGGGTTATATCCGATGGCGGCATCCTCTTCCTCGCCATGGGCTGCCTCCGCCCGGAAGGCATTGCACTTCATGAGCAGCGCCATGTGGGCGGCATCCGGGTCGCCTGCGCCGGCATCGATCACTTCGAGACACTTGAATGCCGCCACCAAAAAAATCGGGTCATCTACGGTCAGTTCATACTTCACGCGGATGTGTTCGTCTGTCTTTTTATCGCGGGGGAGACGGGCATACCAATACGCAAAGAGCGGGTCCACGAGGGCATGACCCTTTCCGATCGCCTTGGAGAGGACCTTCTCGTGATAATTGCGGTCGGTGAATGTAATGGGCGCGCTCATCCCCGTGCTCCCGAGCAGGGAGAGAACTTCCGCATCGCCCGTAAAGGTATTCAGCACCTCGGGAAGATCCGAGATGATCCCGTTGAGGAAGAGATCGGCATGGTTCGCCCGGATGAGGGAGGAGGCGGTATAACTCCCCTCCTCCGCATCCCTCTGCTTTGCCTCCAGCAGCGCCGCAAAGTAGGCGGAGATATAGCCTGCATTGCTCTTTATGAAGGCAATGGCGACCTCTCTGTCCCGTTGCAGCTGTTCGGGGAGATAGCGATAGACGATGGGCGTCTTTTTGACAAGACGGATCGCCTCTTCTTTTTCGATCGGTTTCATCATTTTATTTCCCGTACTTGATCCGAAGCCCTTCGCTCAGGCCGCAGTCGCGCAGTTTCCACGCCTTGGGCGCGTCTTGGGAAGTCCGGAGGGAAACGCGGAGGCCGTAGCGTTCCAGCTCTTCCGGTTCGAGGTCTTTGAGCCACCATGCTCCGAGGAGCAGGTACTCTCCTTCCGCCTCGTCGCAGACGACGACCTCCCCGCCGTCGGTGGAAATTTTTCCGCACCCGATGCGCCAGAGGATCGCATTTGCATCTTCGCCGAGTTTCGCTGTAAAATGCTCATAGAGCGGGTAGAGGTTATACAGTTCGAAGTAGAAGGCCGTGTCGGTCACCTCGGAGAAGGTGCGCAGTTTCGGGAGCAGGTCTGCCGTGTTGCCCTTCGGCTCGATATCCGCAACGACCATGCCATCCTCGGGCATATCTTCGAGGCAATCGCCATCCACCTCATATTCCTGCGAATAAAAGGTCACTTCGCCGAACACCCCCTGCCCTTCAAATTCTTCCAAAAGGCGCTTCAGCGTCTCTTTGTCGGTAATGATCTTCCAGTAGGGCTGCGGGCTGTCATCTTCAAACCCGCGCAGGAAGTCCTCAAAGGAGGCCGCGCCGCGAACAAATTCTTCGTCGATGGCGGGAGTGACTTCTTCCAGGAAGGCCGCAAGTTCGGTGTAGTTTTTCGCCTCAAACGAGAGGCCGAGCTTGGCTGCGATGTGAGCGGAAAGTTTTTGTGCATTGGTGATGTTTTTCATGGTTTGAAATCTCCTTCGGTTGTTTTGTGCCCCTATCATACCACAAAAAAGCACCCCGGGATTGTCAAAAAGGGGGGTGCAAGAAATTTTCGAAAAAATTTTTTATTCGGGGAAGACGTTCTCGATGTCGCGGAAGAGAAGGTACTTTGTAACGCCGCTGTCGAGAAGGGCCACGCGGGCGCCTTCGCGGGTGAATTCGATGCTCCGCGGGGACACGATCTTCGTCTCCGAAAACCGATATCCGTTCTCACGGGAGAGCACATATTTGCAGGAGACGCGCCCGCCCCGGTCGATCGCCTCGAGCAGATAGGAAAATTTGCGGATTTGTTCGGGCGAAGCGGCATGGCTTTCCTGCACGGAGATCTCGTGCTTTTTCACATATTTCGCCGCCTGCTTGTGCACGCGCATGGAGAGCAGTTTGTGCCGGAGGACCTCCGCCTCCTCTTCGGCGAGGTCGGGGCTTCCCTTGATCATGCCGATGAGAAAGAGAAGTTCATAGCTCGAGAGCCGCACATCGTCGAGGTAGTATCTGGTCCACTTTCCCTTGGTGCGCTTCACCGGGAATCCCGCCGAGAGGAGTTCTGCGATCTTGGAGTAAAAGGTCTTGGGCTCGAGGGGGCGTTCCTCTGCCGTGCGGCATTTTGCATAATGAAGTTCTATGAGCTGCTCTCTGCTCAGAAGATGGTCTCTGTCGGTATATTCCTGAAGGATCTTCAGAAGTTCCAGCGCGATCTCTTTTGACTTCCCGCGTTTTTTCTGTTCCATGTGCTTCCCCCGCTTTCTTTGTTTTATTATAACACACGAAGAGAAAAAAAGCAACACAAATTCCCAAACAACTCTTGAAAGGGCATTCATAATGTGTTATAATCGGAATGAAATTTTTTGCTTCGCACCCCTTTTTGACACACCGCGGGGAAAAAACTGTGCTATGATAGGCAAAAAGGAGGAAATATCATGTTTGGGTTCTTAAAGAGCGGCCGCTGCATGAAAGTTGCCCAGGCGGCCTGCAAGGCAAAAGATCTCTCGGCTCCCGAGCTGAAAACGGCGGAGGGCGCCGTTGCACTCTCTCAATGTATGGATCTTCTCTACAAAAAGGAAGAGTACGCGCAACAGCCCTCCACGGAGGAAATTTTTTACGGCGCCACCCTGCTCATGAAGTGGTTGGTCTCCCTTCCCGCAGACGTGTTCCGCAAAGACTGCGTCGGGATCCCCGCCATCCTGGAACGCATCCGCAAAACGTACGACGGGACATATCAGAATGCATCAAACCCCATATCCCTTCCCAACCTCTCCGGATGGAATATGATCGCACAGTGGGCAGGCGACCTTGCCGAAAAAACATGGCAGGAGTGGCTATTTCCGTTCGAGATCGAAAAGGTAAAGGCATTGCGCGAAAACGGCTATTCGCTC
Organism: uncultured Clostridia bacterium; assembly: GCA_947589335.1. Taxonomy (GTDB): domain Bacteria; phylum Bacillota; class Clostridia; order Christensenellales; family Borkfalkiaceae; genus Gallimonas. Next base: position 3,497 of record CANPZH010000099.1, read on the forward strand.
GATTGGATCTACTTTAACACATTTCAGTTTATGGACCTGCCCGAAAGGCCCTGGTGCGAGGCGCTCCGCTTTTATCCCCCCAAGCAGTTCGGCCGCCACACCGATTTTGTGTGGGCGGCAGCGGACAAGAAAAGAGAAGACGTTCTTCTCTGCATGAAAGAAGTGGGCTTTTTGACGGAGGAGGAACTCTACAAGACAACGGCGTATCTGACAGGGGAAAACCGTGCTCTGTTTCTCTCCGTATGGTACAAAGACCGGCAGGGCGCATCGCCCGAAGTTACAATGGTGGAAGAGCTCCTCGGGGCGGAAAAACCCGACGGGGAGACGATCGCAAAGATCATCAACGGCTCCACGGGATCGTTCCGCGGAAAACATGACCTTCTGCAACGGGCGATCGCCTGTGCACCGGTCATCCTCCTCTCAAACGACCGGGTCTATGATAAGCAGCTCTATGAAACCGCCTTCGAGGCGGTGGAGCAATATTATCACCGCGAGCTTTTGAGCTGCCCTATGAGCTTTTACTACACCCATAATATTTTAGAGGGCAACACCAAGGGGCAAAAGGAGCTCTGGCTGAATGCCTTCAAAACGCTCTTTCCGTCGGAGGAGGAGAAGCGGGCCTTTCTGAAAGAACACCCCTACTGCGCACTCAACGGCGGATTTTACACCGCCTGTCCCAAAAAACTCAAAGACGATCTCGGGCTTTGGGTTGACCTCTATGTGCTTGCGGGGGACCGCACCGATCTTCCCGTTACGCTCAAAAAGAATCAGGCCTTTTTGCGGATGTGCCAGCCCGTTAAGCCCGTCAACGGGTTCAGTGAATACTTTGTTTACGACAGCGAGGAAACCCTGCAATTTGCGTTACAATACGGCAAAGTAAATCTTGAACGCGTTCCGGATGAGCTGAAAAGCTATGAAACGATCTGGAAAATCTTGGAAAATTGCAGTGCAAACATCTCCCGGGCGGATTTTTCCCTCTATCTCGATGAGGAATTCGTCGTCGGGGCGGCGGCGTATCAGATCGACGTAAAGGACTTTTTCAAACAGATCGACAAGTCGCTGCGCAAAAGAGAGCGGGTCTGGAAGGCGTGGGTGACCAAAGAGAGCATCTCGAAGATCTGGGCGGATATCCCCCTCACGGCCAAAAAGACGCGGGAGTTCATCGAGCATCTGCTCGCGATTGGCAAAGGCGTAAGTTTCGATAGCGCTCTGTTTGCGCAGGCGTGGAACAAATTCCCCGACCTTGCCGAAGCGCTTGAAACGCAATACGTTGCGGAATTGGCGGTAGCAAAGGACTATTCGGGGAGCCCCTTCAGCGAAGCGGACAAGCGGAGGATCGTGGGGGAGATCCCGGATGAGAGCCTTCGGGAACACATCACCGATAAATTATTCAAATAAATTATTCAAATAGGAGAATGGCCATGGCGAGAGTTACAAAGGCAATGCAGGTGGAAGAATACTGCAACAAGCTGCGCACCGAACTCGGGTTCGAACGCGCACAGTACGATCATGAGGAGTGGAACACCCTCAAAGTGCTCGACGGCGGGCAGTTTCACTTCAACAACGAAGAGAACATCTATGCGTTCTACGGTTTCCGAGAAGAGCTCTCCGCGGCGTGCGTCAGAGGGCTCGGCTCCTGCCGCTCCAAACGGCTGATGAACGAATATCTCGCGAGCGTATGGTTCAACATCCCTCTCTCGGAGAGCGCCGTTTGGGCGCACATGAACGGGCAGAACGGGCAGCTTCCCGCGGCCTATGCCAACTGCACCAAGCTCATCCCCATCGAACGCGCACTGTTCCGCGACATGGATGTGAACGAGGCAGGTATGTTCGAGATGGATCTGACCCCCTCCTACCACGAAGAATTGGATCTGAGGTCGGGCGAACTTCCCCAAAAGGTGGGAAAGGCCACCTTCCCGATCCGGCTGCGGCTGAGCGGAGGACTTCCCACAGGGCCGGTGCCCTTTACGATCAATGAAGCCCGCCGTTCCTATGAAGTTGCCTTTTCCTGCGGCGGAGAGCAGTACGGG
>CANPZH010000100.1 GCA_947589335.1 uncultured Clostridia bacterium
GTCTCCTCGATGCGGGCGGGGTGGATACGGCCGTCTGCGATGAGCTTCTCGAGCGTGAGCCGCGCGATCTCCCTTCTCACGGGGTCGAATCCCGAGAGGATGACGACTTCGGGCGTATCGTCGATGATGAGCTCGATGCCCGTTGCGTTCTCGATCGCGCGGATGTTTCTCCCCTCGCGCCCGATGATGCGGGCCTTCATGTCGTCGTTGGGAAGGGGCACGACGGAGACGGTCGTCTCCGAAGCGTGGTCGGAGGCACAGCGCTGGATGGCGAGGGTGATGATGTTCTTGGCGTTGAGATCCGCCTCATCCTTGGCCTGCTGTTCGAGGTTGCGCACCTGCACCGCGCAGTCCCGCCGCGTTTCGTCGAGGATCTCCTCGGTGAGCTGCTTCTTCGCCTCCTCCTTCGTGAGCTGGGCGATGCGCTCGAGCTCCTGCGTCATGAGTTCCTGCTGGTGCGAGACCTGCTCGCGCGCCTTCTCGACCTCTTCGGTCTTCTTCGTGAGATTCTTCTTCTGGTCGTCGAGGGACTGTTCCTTGCGCGCGATCTCGCTCTCGCGCTTTTCGAGGGAGTCCTCCTGACGGTTGAGACGGGCCTCCACGCGCTGCTGTTCGGCGCGCTTCTCCTTCATCTCCTGTTCGAATTCGTTTCTTCGCTTGAGATCCTGTTCCTTGGATTCTAAAATCGCTTCCTTTTTCAGCTGTTTGCATTCCGCCTGCGCGTTTGCAAGCATCTCCTCCACCTTTTGGGAGGTCTCGTCGAGCTTCCGCTCGGACCTTTTCTTGGAAACTTGTTTCAGAATATACCATGTGACGGCGCCGCCGATCGCAAGCCCGACGAGGGGCAGGACGACGAACAGGGCGATCGCCCAACCGTCCACCGCAAGGAGCAGGCCGATAAACCGGTTCATGTTTCTTCAGCCTCCTTGGGAATGATTTGACTTATCCTTTCAGAATACCCCTAAAGGGCATAGTTAGACATTGTCGCCTTTATTATAGTATCATTCCCTCCGTTTGTCAACCGATTCACAGACAGTTTCTCGGGAGCGATGTGAAAATTTTTCTTTTTGGAAGGACGCCGCCCCGCAACTCGGTTGCGGGGCGGCGGGAACGGTCACCGGAAGATCTCTTCGCCGTTGGTCTCGATGACCTTTTTATAGAAGTAGGCGCTCTTCTTGGGGGTGCGTTCGAGCGAATCGGGGTCGAAATGCACGAGCCCGAATTTCTTGGAGAACCCCTCCGCCCACTCGAAGTTGTCGTACAGCGTCCAATAGAAGTACCCCTCGACCGGGGCCTCCTGCGCCGCGCGGTGCAGGGCGCGCAGGTACCGCTTCAAAAAGTCGATGCGGCTGTCGTCGTTGATCCTGCCGTCGAGATCCTTCCACTCCGAGAGCGCGACCCCGTCCTCCGTGTAGACGATGGGAAGGCCGTACCGTTCAAAGATGAACTTGGGGCCGTAATACATCACGTCGGGATAGACGTTCCAGCGGGTGTCCGTCTTGGGGACGGAGGGCGACGGGACGACCTCCTTCAAGGCGCCGTTCTCCTTCGTCACATAGTTTCCCGAATAGGTGTTCAGGCCGACGAAATCGAGCTTGCTCGCGATGAGCGCCATGTCCTCTGCGGACGGGCGGAACCCGTTCCGTTCGAACCATGCGAGATAGTCCGCGGGATATTCCCCCTTGAGGAGAGGATCGAGCCAGAGCGCGGGGCCGCCGAAATCTTCATGGCAGCGGAAGGTCTCCGTCTTCGCGAGTTCATAGTCCTCCTCCCGATAGGGCAGGAAGGGCCAGTATGCCTGCGCCGTGCCGATCTTCACGTCTCCCGCGATCGCGCGGATCTTCTTCTCGGCGAGCCCGCACCCCAAAAGGACGTGATGGGCAGCGGGAATGACCTCGCCCGCGGGCCGCTTCAGGAAGGGAGCATGCCCGCCCGTGAAGTGCCCGAGCCCGATAAAGCACTCCGGTTCGTTGATGAGGATGAAGTGTTTGACGTAGGGCTTGAAGAGCTCCGCGCACACCGCGGCGTAGTTTTCGAACCACTTCGGGCTCTCGGGATTGAGCCAGCCCCCCTTCAGATAGAGCGCATAGGGATAGTCCCAGTGGAAGAGGGTGACCCAGGGCTCGATGCCTGCCTTCTTCAGCTCTTCGAGCAATTCAAGGTAAAACCGTTTGCCGTCTTCGGAGATCTTGCCCGTCCCGTCCGGGATGAGCCTCGCCCAGTTGACGGAGAAGCGGTATGCCCTGATCCCGAGCTCCTTCATGAGCTTTACGTCCTCGCGGAAGCGGTGGTAGTGGTCGCAGCCGACGTCCCCCTTGTGTCCCTCGAAGATCCTGCCCGCGGTCGCGGAGCCGACGTCCCAGACGTTGAGCCCCTTGTCCGCCTCGAAGGCGCCCCCTTCGATCTGATAGGACGCCGTTGCGACGCCCCAAGTGAAATTCTTGATGAATGCCATTGTTTTCCTCCTTATCGCACGCTTTCGCGCTGCCGTCCCATGCGGGACGGATGGTTACAGATCCTCCGCCCGCCCGATCCAGAGCTCGCCCGAAGCGTCGCTCGGCATGCGCCAGTCCGCGCGGGGGGAAAGGGAGACCGAGCCGACTTTCACGCCGTCCGGAATGCAGTTCCGCTTGAATTGCTGCGCAAAGAACCGCTTGTAGAACACCACCAGCCACTTCTTGAGCTCCTCGCGGCTGTACTTTTCCGAAAAGGCGCGCTCTGCGAGATACATCGTCTTTTCGGGAGAGTCCCCTCTCCTGAGAAAGCTCCACAGATAGAAGTCGTGCAGCTCGTAGGGACCGACGAGGTCCTCCGTCTTCTGCGCGATGCCTCCCCTCTCGTCCGGCGGCAGCAGTTCGGGGGAGATCTCGGTGCTCAGGATGGATTTCAATACGACCTCCATCCTCCCGCCGAGCCGCTTTGCCTCATAGGCGACGAGGGACTTCACGAGCGTCTTGGGCACCGAGGAGTTGACCGCATACATGCTCATATGGTCGCCGTTGTAGGTGCACCAGCCGAGCGCGAGCTCGCTCAGATCTCCCGTGCCGATGACGAGCCCGCCCGTCTCGTTGGCGATGTCCATCAGGATCATCGTGCGGTATCTCGCCTGCGCGTTTTCGTATGCCGTATCCCGCTCTTCGGGGTCGTGCCCGATGTCGCGGAAGTGCTTGTTCACCGTCCCGCCGATGGGCACGCTGCGGATGGTCACCCCCGCCGCCTGCATGACCGACATCGCGTTGTTCCTCGTCTTCAGGGAGGTCCCGAAGCCGGGCATCGTCACCGCGATGACGTCTTCGCGGTCCTTGCCGAGCAGGTCGAAGGCGCGGCAGGTGACGAGGAGCGCGAGCGCGGAGTCGAGCCCGCCCGAGACGCCGATGACCGCCGTCTTGCTATGGGTGTGCGAGAGCCGCTTTGCAAGCGCCGCCGACTGCATGGAGAGGATGAGCCCGCACCGCCGCTCGAGCTCTCTGCCCTGCGGCACGAAGGGAAGCTGCGGGAATTTGCGCAGGGTGAGGTCGCCCTCGCCCACAAATTCGGCGTCGATCCAATCGTCGTCCCCGTCTTCACGGAACGTATTGAGTTTTCTGCGCTCATGGAGGAGGAAACCGACGTCCGCTTCCGCCTCTGCGGTCTCGCCCGAGAAGGGCAGACTCTCCGCAAGGCAGACGCCGTTTTCATAGATGAGACCGTTGCCCGCAAAGACCATGTCCGAGGTGCTCTCCCCCATGCCCGCGTCGGCATAGACGTAGGCGCAGAGATTCTTGCCCGACTGCGCGGCAAGGAGAGTCTTGCGGTACTCCCGCTTCCCGATCGTCTCGTTGGAGGCGGAGAGGTTGACGATGACCGTCGCGCCGCGGCTTGCAAGCCGCACGGAGGGAGATTCGGGCGCCCAGAGATCCTCGCAGATTTCGCAGCCGACGGCGACCCCGGGATAATTCACGTCGCGGAAGATAAGTCCGGCGGAAAATGCCGTGCCGTCGTCGTCATCCTTGCCGAAGGAGTGCCATGAGATCCTCTCGGGCGCGGGAGAGAAGTAGCGTTCCTCGTAAAATTCGTTGTAATTGGGGAGATGGGTCTTGGGCACGAGCCCCAGGATCTCGCCGCCCGAGAGCGCCGCCGCGCAGTTGTAGAGCTTTCCCCCATGGCTGAGCGGCAGCCCGACGAAGACGAGCATCCTCTTGTCCTCCGTCCCCTTCGCGACCGCCCTGAGCGCCTCGAGACAGCCGTCCAAAAGGGTCTGCCGGAGGAAGAGATCGCCGCAGGTGTAGCCCGAGAGACACAGCTCGGGAAAGACGAGCAGTTCCGTCCCCTTTGCGGCTTGCTCTTCGATGATCTCCACGATCTTTTTTGCGTTGAAAGCGGGATCGGCGACCCTCATCTCCGGGCTCGCCGCCGCGACCTTCAAAAATCCGTGTTTCATATTCTTTCTCCTTATTATAATAAGGTATATTGCTTAAGGTACGCGTTATTGAGAATGGTTGCGCATTCAACCCCTTGCTGTCCCCTTGAGGGGAAAGTCCCAGAAGGGGCAAAGGGGTGTCGTCAGTCCGACATTGCCCTCCTACGTCATTCCGACGTGCTTCTCTCTACGTCATTCCGACGACCGAAGGGAGGAGGAATCTAAGGCCGAGATTCCTCACATTCGTTCGGAATGACGTATTTAGGAAGCGCGGGGCGCTCCCCCTGCCTTGGCGCCCCTCTTAGGGGAGCTGTCGCGGAGCAACTGAGGGGTTTTCGAAAGTTTGTTAAAACCCTTTCCCCCTCGCTGCGCTCGGGTACTTTCCCTTTCAGGGACAGCAAGAGGGTGGGACTGCTTCCCAAAATTACTTCCGCGAGCAGAACCACGCTTCTGCGCTGCGGGACTGCATTTGCGCGATACCTCGCGCTTCGTGTCCGATGAAACGAACAAGAGGACCAAATAGGTTAAAGCGCAGGAGCACGTTTCTTCACGGCGATTTCTTTCGACGCGCGCGGCGCGCCGCTTGCGGCAAGCCCGCAAGCAAGCAAGAAATCGCGTGAACCTATTTGCGAAATTTTTTACTCCGTTTCTCCTGCGATCTCGGCGACGGAGGCGCCCTTGGCGGCTTCGCGGATCTTCTGTTCGATCTCCTTGGAGAGTTCGGGGTTGTCCTTCAGGAACTGGCGCATCTTCTCTCTGCCGTTCGCGACCTTCGTATCGTTATAGCTGAACCATGCGCCGCTCTTCTTGATGATATCGTACTGGATCCCGAGGTCGATGAGGCACCCCTCCCGTGAGACGCCCTCGCCGTACATGATGTCGAATTCCGCCTGGCGGAAGGGCGGGGCGAGCTTGTTCTTGACGACCTTCGCCCGCGTGCGGTTGCCCGCCGCGCCGTCCGTGTCCTTGAGGATATCCGTCTTGCGGACGTCGATCCGCACCGACGCATAGAATTTCAGCGCCTTGCCGCCGGGGGTGACTTCGGGATTGCCGAACATCACGCCGA
>CANPZH010000101.1 GCA_947589335.1 uncultured Clostridia bacterium
TCTCATACTTCACCCTGAACTCGGGATCCAGCTTCTCCACAAACCTCGCGTACAGCTTCAGATCCCCCGTCACGGGCTCTTCGAACGTATAGGGCGTGCGGTATGTATCGTCTTTATACCATCCGACGAACACTTCCCCGTCCTTCTCCGGCGCCGACGGCTTCTCCGCGCACTTCCCGTTCAGCGTCTTCGCGGCCTGCACCGCGCTCCCGCCTCCCGTCTCGTACGTCACCGTATATTCCACTTTCTTCCAGAACCGGTAGTCCGTCCCTTCATAGCTCAGCGTGAGCTGCGTCCCGCGGTACGACGCCGTATACGTCTCCCCGCTCTCCGCCTTCAGCTCCAGCGCCTCCCCTTCCAGGGCATAATCGCCCGTGAACGTCTTCCCGAGGATCCCGAGCGTGAACGTCATGTCCTTCCCGAGCCCGAGAAGGTACTCCGTCCCGCCGGCGTCGCAGTAGTAGTCCCCTACTTCCGCTCCGCCCTCTTTTGCGGGCTCCTCTCTGCATGCCGTTACGATCCCCAGCATGACGACTACCGCAAGCATCATGCCTGCCAATGCAAGCACTCTACGCTTCATCTTTGTGCCTCCTTTTTCCTTCTCTCTTTCCCCCAATTATATACCCCCCCCCGTTCTTTTGTCAAAAAGAAAGCCCGTCCGAACCGCATTTGGCGGCATACCGATTTTGAATATAGGGTATAAGCAGAACTTATATTTCGCATAAAAAATCATCCGCCCGCAAGCCGCGGACGGATGATTTTCGATACCCATGTCGCAATTATTCCGTTTTTTCGGGCTCTTCCGCCGATGTGTGCGCCCGCGCATATGCCTTGATCAGCACATACTTGCAGAGGAACCACACGCCGACGCCGACGAGGATGAGGACGATCGCCGTCAGCTGTGCGGGAGACAAAAATCCGATCCCCGAGGCGCCGCGGTCGTCGTCGCGGGCGTATTCGATGCAGAACCGCCACACGCCGTAGACGACGAGATAGATCGTCGCCGTGTATTCGCACTTCCGCTTCACGAGCAGGAAGATGAGCAGCGCATACAGCGCGAAGAGAAAGAGAGACTCGAAGAGCTGGAGGGGGATCCGCCGCTGCCATTCCCCGTGCACCCACATCTCGATCCCGAAGGGACCGTCCGTGAGCCTGCCGTAGCAGCAGCCGTCGAACAGACAGCCGAGCCGCCCGAAGGCGTGGGCGACGACGATCGAAGGGATCGCAAGCGACATCACTTTGATGAACTCCGTCACATGCGCCCTGTCCTTGAAGAGGAAATGCCCGATCAGAAAATAGAGGGAGAGATAGACCGCGGCGGCGCCGATGAGCCCGCCGTAAAAGGTGGCGCCGACCCCCCAGACGAACTCCCCCGTCTCGAGATAGGAGAACCAGCTCTGGAAGAGGACGGCGGAGAGATACCCGAGAATGATCCCCGGCACGGCGACGCCGAGCGCGAGGTTGAAGACCTTGACGGACATGCCGATCCGCGCATGAAAGATGCGGAAGGAGACCATCGCGGCGATCACGCCGACGAGGATCATCCAATAATATAAGTCGAGAGACAAAAACTCGGCGTTCGGGAACATCGCTTCCTCCTATGTAGACCGTGTATCGCGGAGCGGGAATGCCGCGCCGTCAGCGGCAGCCGCCGCAGGTTTTGCAGTCCCCGCTGCAATGGGGGACGGGCTTCCCCGTAGCGGAGTGCATCGTTCCCGCCCACACCCGCTCTCCCCTCTCCCCGCAGACGGGGCAGAGCGCGGGGTCGTCGTACTTCTTCACGAATTCCTCGAACTGCTTTCCGCATTTCGGACACTTGTATTCGAATACAGGCATATCGTTTCCTCTTTTGCAACCGCATGCGGTCTTTCTCATATGACGCACCGCCCTTCCGTGAAGGAGCGGAACAGTTCCCCGACGTTTGCGCCCGCCTTCAGAAAACAGGCGATCAGATCTTCCGGTGCGGCGATCTTGCCCGCGTATTCCGAGGCATACTTCCTCAGCCCCGCGAAAAACTTCCTCTCCCCCGCGACGCCGCGCACGCGGTCGAAGAGTACGACGCCCTTGTCGTAGACGATGCTGCGGTATTCATACTCCCCGCCGAAGGAGCCGAGCGGACGGTCCATCGCCGTGTCGCTTACGATCTGCGAGGAGACGGAAAAATAGGTGCGGTAGCTGCGCTCGCAGCGGGAGACGAACTCCTCATAGCTCCCCCCGTATGCGGGAAAGGCACCGAAAAAGAGCGCGGCGGAGTACTCCGCGAGTCCCTCGTCCTGCCAGGCGTGAAGGTATTGGTCGCTCCCGACCGAGGCATACCACCACTGGTGCGCCGTCTCGTGGGCGACGGCCGCCGCCTTGTCCTCCTTCAGATCCGCCGAGACCATCGCGAGCCCAGGATACTCCATGCCGCCGAAGGGGAGATCGGTCTCCGCGACGACATAGCGCGGATATGCGTACTCCCCGAAGGTCTCCGAAAAGTAGGAGAGGCTGTCCTTCGCCGCCGCAAACGCCGTCTCGGGCGGGTCGTCCGAGAAATACCAGTACTCGACGGGGACCTTCCCCGCCTGCCCGGTGAGGCATTTCATCCCCCTGCCGAGCACAAATGCGACGTCGCGCACATTCCGAGATAACGCATGCAGCGTCTTTTTTCCCTCGCGGACGGAGATCTCTCCCTCGCCCGCATATGCCGCCCCGAACTCCTCCGGGAAGACGAGGGTCACATCGTAGTCGGCACAGCCGCTGACGAACGGATCCCCGTACGGCGACGAGACGTATTCCCCGAACCCGCCGCGGGCGAAGGTGCAGAGGACGGGATAGAAGTGGGCGAGATTGACGGTGTGCTCCCCGACGCCGAGCCGGTGATCGGCCTCGGCGAGCGTGACCTCGAAGGAAAAGGTGAGCGCGGCCGTCTCCCCGGGATAGAGGGGCTCTTCGAGGGCGACGGAGAGGATGTTTTCATCCTCGCCCGAGACGCGGAAGCTCTGCGCCCCCTCCACGGAGAGAACTTCGATGCCGCCGTAGCTCCTCCCCGCATAGTAAGCGGAGGGAGCCTGAAGCTCCGACACGGCGGGATAGTGCGCACCCTCGCGGTAGGCGTTCGCCCAGAGCTCGAAGGAGAGCTCCGGAAAGGCGTTCTCCGTCGGATTGGCGATCATGGCCTCCATCTCGCAGACGAGCTTGTTCTCGTCCGGGAAATACTCCCCCGAGATCGTGTAGCTCGTGCGGGGCACGCTCCCGCAGGCGGAGAGCCCTCCCGCCGTCCAAAATAACAGGATCGCACCGAAGGCGCAGGCCGCAAATTTCCGCATAGCTCCCTCCACGGCGGGCGCGTCCTGCGCCCGACGGGGTATTCTATGAGGGTGCGTCCCCGCTTATTCCTCCGCGGCGTTCTCCGCTTCTCTGGTCGCCTTCTCCTCCTCCATGAGCCTTAAGAGCAGCTTTCTGACGTTTGCGACCTTGCCCTGATAGAGGGTGCCCGTGAGGTCGACGGCGTACACGCGCAGTGCGCCGATCTTCTTCTTGCCGTCGGGCGACGTGACGACCGTGCGCTTGAGTTCCTCCGAAGTCAGGCGGAAGGAGATGGAGCTGCGCTGCCCGATGACGAGCTTGGCGTCCTGCGGGAGCCCCGTCTTCTCGCGGTAGAGGGCGGTGAGGTTGAAGGCGATCTTCCCGTTTTTGAGCCCGATCTCAGAGATCCCGACGGTGTTGACCGTCTTGTTCCCGATGACGAAATCGGCATAGTTCTTGTGCGTATCGAGGCTCGTGGAGTAGAAGCCGAGGAAGCTCAGCCGCTGGACGGCGATCCGGCTCTTGAGATAGAAGAGAAGGTAGACCGACAGCCCCGTCATCACGATGAGCACGATCCCGAGAATGAGCACGACGACGCCCGCATTTTCATTGAACCAATTCATGTTCTGCCTCCCGTAAGATGAATTCCGCAAATATTATATGCCCGCTTTCCCCGAAAGTCAATCAAAAAATATGCGCCCGCCTGCGCTTTGCGTTTGTTTCTTTCGCCCGAAACGAAAATAATTTACGATTTGTACGGACTTTTTTTCGTTTCCCGCTTGATTTTTGCCGATTTTCCTGTATAATAGAAAAGGCGGGCTTCCGCACAGGCGGATCCGCAACTACTTTCAAGGGGAAAATCTGATATGAGTATTTCCGCAGAGAATATTCGCAACATCGCAGTTGTCGGGCACTCCGGCGAAGGCAAGACCATGCTCACCGAGGCGATCCTCTTCAACGGCGGCTCCATCGAGCGCATGGGGAAGACCGACAACGGGACGACCGTTTCCGACTTCGACGAACAGGAGATCGCGAGAAAGACCTCCATCTCCCTCTCCGTCTCCTATACGACTTGGAAAAACGTCAAGCTCAACCTGCTCGACTGCCCCGGATTCTACGACTTCGAGGGCGAAGTGAACGAAGCGATGCGCGCATGCGGCGCGGCAATCGTCGTCGCGGGCGCGAACGGCTCGGTCACCGTCGGCGCGGAGAAGGCGATCGCGCAGTGCCTCAGGCTCAAGAAGCCCGCAGTCCTCTTCATCAACGGCATGGACAAGGAGAATGCCGACTACCCCGGCACCGTCCGCGCCTTCCAGGAGCAGTATAAGGGCAAGATCGCGCCCATCCAGATTCCCATCATGGAGGGGAGCAAGATGACGGGGTATATCGACGTCATCAACCGGAAGGCGTACGCATTCGCGGAGAAGGGCGTCTCGGAAACCGCCGTTCCCGCGGCGTATCAGAGCAGCCTCGAAGAGATGCAGCAGGTGCTTCAGGAATCGGCGGCGGAGAACGACGAGGAGCTCCTCGAAAAATTCTTCGACGAAGGTTCCCTCACCCCCGAGGAGACCATGCTCGGCATCCGCAAGGGCATCCACTCCAACTCCATCATCCCCGTCCTTGCGGGCAGCGCGCTGCTCAACAAGGGCGTCATCAACCTCATGAACGCGCTCATCGAGTACCTTCCGCAGGCGGCGGAACGCGCGGCGCTCCCCGCGACCGACGTGAAGACCAAGGAGCCCGTCACCGTCTCCTGCGACGAAAAGGGCGCGTTTGCGGCGCAGGTCTTCAAGACCGCGGTCGACCCCTTCGTCGGCAAGCTCAACTATCTGCGCGTCTGCCGCGGCGTCCTGCGCTCGGGCATGACCGTGTATAACCCCAACACGGGCACGGAGGAGCGCATCAATGCGATCTACCTCGTCATGGGCAAAAAGCAGAACCCCGTCACCGAACTCGGCGCGGGCGACATCGGCGCGGTCAACAAGCTCACGGATACGGGCACGGGCGATACCCTCACCGACCCGAACTCCCCCGTCTGCTTCGAACCCATCGAGTTCCCCGAACCCGTCCTCTCGATGGCTGTCTCCGCGACCGTCCGCGGC
>CANPZH010000102.1 GCA_947589335.1 uncultured Clostridia bacterium
GGAAAGGCGAGGTAAGAGCTCACCGACGGGACGGTAACGCCCCGTGCCATGTAAACCCCGTCCGATGCAAGTTTGGGTTTCGTTCATATAGGGCTGCCCGTCCGAGCGAAGCCGTGAATAACGCTGGAGCCTGCCGGCGACGGCAGGCGTAGATAAATGGCCGCGCACGACAGAACCCGGCTTACAGGCCCGGTCGGATCACAAGGCGCCCCCGCAAATGCGGGGGCGCCTTGTCACTGTTTTTGCATGGGAGTGCGGGCTCATTGAGAGACGGAGAAATGAACGATCTCCGCAAAGTTATAGACGGAGTTGTTCATCGCAAAGTCGGTAAGAGAAATCTCATAGATCGCCCATATCCCCGGCGCGCTGCCCTTCGGAAGGGTGACATTAAATGTGTATTCCCGCTCGACCGTAGGATCATCTCCGCCGAAATAATGATTGTAACTGGCATACCAATCGGTATAGAGCCAATAGCCGTGTAGGATCCCCTGCGGATCGATCAAACGCAAATAACCGATTCTGAGTCCCGAGATATCGTCTTTCACCTTCAACTTCAACGTCACATACGTCTCGCCGTCGGGGTGAGAGGGGTTCGCGGGAACGGCGGAAACGGAGATGTCTTTCAAATTCAGCTCCGGACCTTTGTTGTCGGGGTTGGGCGTCGTGATCCGTATACGGTTGTTCTCCGTGTTATCATAAAACTGGAAATATTGCCTATTCTCTGCCCGGTCGGTCAAAGAAATCTCTCTGATCTCATAGTATCCGGAGGAATAGTGCTCGGGGATATAGACGTAGTGCGTGACGGTATGATGAACTTGATCGATATCTTGATCTTTGGCATACAAGTCGCTGTAGTCTTTCTCATCTCCGATGCAAACGAGGCGGATCAAAGCGTTTTTCAGCCAACGGTTTTCGCGGAACGAGTACTCTACTTTCAGTATTTGGGCGCCCGGGTGTTCGGCGCTGTAGGCATCTTCCAAAGAGAGCTTCAAACTGCCCGGCACATACTCGGGGGCCTCGCCGTCCATGAGCGGATTGTCGATATAGAGTTTATAATCAAAATCCGCACTTCCCTCGTAGCGTTCGTTTCCCGCATCATCGATCAATTTAATCTGGTCAGTGTACCAATATCCGCTGTAAGATTCCCTGGAGAAAGTTTCCGTCCCGCGGAGCGTGAGCAGAGTGTCGTCAACGGCATGCCCCCATATGTCGTAAAAGTTCTTTTTGTTTGCGGAAGTGCAACGATACAAAAACCGATTTGCGCCCTCTTTGGGGTCCGTGCCGTTGATCGTAATGGTCGTCGTCACCTGTTTATCCTCGAAGGCGTCGCCCTCCACGTCGAGTTTGATCTGCTTGATCTGCCCGGGATAGATGTAGTCGGGGTCGAGATTATAGACCTCGAAGGTGAGATCTTCGCGGAATTGCAGCGCGTAGACGTCGCCCTGCATGATGTAGTTGCGGATGAAGTTGTATTTCTCTATCGAGCGCGTCTTCAAAAGCTCCGGATCGGTAATATACGCCGCAACCGATTCCGCCATATCCTCGTTGGGGTTGATCCCGTGCGCATACGCGGAGACGAATTCGGTCTGCTTTGTCGTGGACCAGCCGTCCTGATCGTCGGGATTGATATACCACCCGCCGATCTCGTTCCACTTTGCCTTCAATTCATCGCTGAAATAGTAGGCATAATACATGTGCGTCTTTTCGTGGATGATGAGCCGTTTGGTCTGATAATATCCGTCCGAAAACGTGAAGGCGGAATCCATGAACTCGATATAGGGGACCGGCGCCGTGGACCACGTTACCGCGGCGGAAGAAGGATAAAGCGGATGCGTCATTCCCGTCTTTCTGCGGACAAGGTATTTCAGCTCCGGCATCTTGTGCATCCCCTCCGGCATCTCCTCGAACATGGTGAGGATCAGGAGTTTTTCTTCGGGCCTGAATTCCTCAAAGGCTCCGCTGTTGTCCCCGGTGGTATACTTTGTCAATTCCGCATAATCGGGGACTTCGAAGGAGTTGCAGAAATTCTCATTGAGGATTGTTTCGCAGGCATACGCATTTTTCCCGCCGTCCGTCACGAAGCGGAGGAGCGCGTTGTAGAACCTGTTCGAGAAGTATTTGCCCGCAACGCCGTCGAGCGTAACGCGGCGGGGGGTGACGTTCGCAAGCGCCGCCTTGGAGACGGTGACGTAATACACCTCATTGAATTCATAGTATTCGATGTCGTTTTGCAGATTCTCCTTTGAGAGCGTCCAGACAGAGCGCAAATTTTGCGTAACGATATCGGGGAAGGAGCTGTACAGCTGATAGAAGCGGGAGGAGTACTCGTTCGTCCAACGCTCCTCGGCATTGTCCAAAACGACATGGAAGCGGTCGCGGAGGAGGGGAGCCGCGCCCGTGTCGCTGATCGTTGCAATATTTTCATTCAGGAACTCCACTTCGGGCTGCGCGTCTATGCGGGAGATGACCTCGTAGTTGATGCCCGTCTCGGTGCGCGTCCAGATGAAGAAGTAGCCCGATTCGCGGATCGCCGTGATATTAAAGTTGATGTGCCTGATGTTTTTATATTTATCCGCATCGGTAGATACCGATCTGATCTCGGCGCTCTCGGCGGCGACCGCATTGTAGCCTGCCGCTTCGACCCTGACGGTATAGAGACCGTCTTCCGGCACGTTCACTTTGAAATAGCCGTTATATGCGGGAACGCAATCCTCCATGAACGTTCCGGTCCCGCTGACAACGACCGTCGTCTCGTCGTTCGGCAATATCCCGTTGACGAAGCCGTCGATGTACTTCTCATTGGAATTGTAGGCGACCGTCTTTACGTTGCAGATGACGGCGTCGGGATACCCCTTGACGTAGCCCTTGACCGGTTTATAGCCCACAAAGCGCGAGGAGGGGCTCGACGTCCATTCCACGTCTACGGAGATCACCGATCCGCTGGTAAGATATGCGGTGACCTTTTCCGGCAGGGAGACCGTCTCCCCGACGGCAACGATGACGTTGTTCTCCGGAATATAATCGTACGTCTCTTCCGCCGAATTTTTCAATCTCCCGGCGACGAGATCGCTCATCCACTGTTCTTCGGTCCCTTCGTAGCCGAACGTGGAGCGGTAGAGCTCATAGGCGCTCTTCCCGTTCTGTCCGTCCAAGCCGTCCGAGCCGTTCGAGCCGTTCTGGCCGCGGGCAAGGACTTTGGTGTCCGTATCGCCGATCCACCAATTCCCGTTCTCGCCGATATACGGCGTCAGACCGTCCCGGCCGTCCTGGCCGTCCTGACCGTCCTGTCCGTTCTTTCCGTCTTGTCCGTCCTGACCGTCTTGTCCGTCCTGGCCGTTCTTTCCGTCTTGTCCGTCCTGGCCGTCGGCGCCGGCGTTTCCTTGGGCAGAGACCCCGAGGTCTTTACCGCCGACCCACCAATGTCCGTTCTCGCCGATATAGGGGGTCAAGCCGTCTGTACCGTCCGTACCGTCCGTACCGTTCCGGCCGTTCGGCACGATGAAGGAATAATTGCTTCCGTCTTCCGCGGTGATGATGATCTTGACCCCTTCGTCTACCACTTCGGAAGTAATGTTCCGGATCGCATTGGTCGGCTCGGCGGGCTCGGGGTCCGTAGGATCGCACGCCGCGATCCCGAGGATCAGACAGAGCGCAGAAGCCGCCGCCAGCATTACATAGAGGAATTTTTTCATACTGCCTCCTTTGTCCCTTTTCCAAATACCAAAAGGGCGCCGCACAGGGGACCCCGGACGGGGTATTCCGCATGCGGATCTGTCAAGCATTTCCATTATATTACAAGATCTTGGATTTGACAAGCGGATCGTGAAAATTTCGGCGGGATCGCGGGCGGGATTTTTTTGCCGCGGTCCCCGAGAAAACTTGACATTTGGATCCCGAGGGACTACAATAGAAAAAAACGGGATGCCGCCGCGCGAACCGCGCGGCGGCATCAAAAAGGAAACCGGCTATGTTTTACAGAACGCATACCTGCGGGGAACTGCGCAAAGAAGATGAAGGCAAACATGTGAAGCTCTCCGGCTGGCTCGACAGCAAGCGCGACAAGGGCGGGCTGCTCTTTGCCGTCCTCCGCGATTTTTACGGCGTGACGCAGGTCGTCTGCTCCGGGGAGCCCTGTCTGTCCGCCCTCCGCGAGATCCCGACCGAATCCACCGTCTCCGTCGAGGGGACCGTCGTGCTCCGCTCGGCGCCGAACGACAAACTCCCCACGGGGCTGATCGAGATCGTCCCCGAAAAGGTCGAAGTGCTCGGGCGCAGATCGGTGCCCGCGCTTCCCTTCGAGGTCTCCCACTCCACCGAAGCGGGGGAGGACGCGCGTCTGCGCTACCGCTTCCTCGACCTTCGCAATCCCGCCGTCAAAGACAAGATCATTCTGCGCTCAAAGATCATCGCAGATCTCCGCAGGCTCATGACGGAGAGGGGATTTTTCGAGATCTCCACGCCCATTCTCACGAGCTCTTCGCCCGAGGGCGCGCGCGACTACATCGTGCCGAGCCGTCTCTATCCCGGCGAATTCTATGCGCTGCCGCAGGCTCCCCAGCAGTATAAACAGCTGCTGATGTGCTCGGGGTTCGATAAATACTTCCAGATCGCACCCTGCTTCCGCGACGAAGACGCCCGCGCAGACCGCTCCCCCGGCGAGTTCTATCAGCTCGATATCGAGATGGCGTATGCGACGCAGGAAGACGTCTTCGAGGTGCTCGAAGGGGTGCTCCCGCCCGTCTTCGCAAAATACAGCGGCTGGGACGCGGACAAGCCCCCGTTCCGCCGGATCCCTTATCTCAAGGCGCTCGAAGATTACGGCACCGATAAGCCCGATCTCCGCAACCCGCTCCTCATCAAAGACGTCACGGATCTGTGCGTGAACTGCGGTTTCGATCCGCTTCAGCTCAAACACGTCAAGGCGATCGCCGTGTGCGGCGTGAATGTGCCGAGAAAGTGGATCGACAAGACGGCGGAGGAATTCAAGACCAAGACGGAGGGCGGCGCCATGTATTGGTTCAAGCTCGACGAAAACGGCGTCCCCGCAGGCGGGATCGCGAAGTTCGTTTCGCCAAACGCCGAGGCATGGAAGGGCGCGCTCGGGATAGAGAAGGACGCGTTCGTCGCCCTCATCGCCGAGGATAAACTGCAAGACGTCCAGAAGCGCGCGGGGATCCTCCGCACGATGCTCGGCGTCGGGCTCGACCTGCTCGAAAAGAACGTCTACAGATTCTGCTGGATCGTCGATTTCCCCATGTACGAGATCGGCGAGGAGAGCGGACAGCTCGAATTCTGCCACAATCCTTTCTCCATGCCGCAGGGCGGGATGAAGGCGTTCGAAAAGGACCCGCTCGAGATCCTCGCCTATCAGTACGACA
>CANPZH010000103.1 GCA_947589335.1 uncultured Clostridia bacterium
GAGCAGCGCATGAACGGCAGCTGTGCGGGCGGCACGGGCGCCTTCATCGACCAGATGGCGACCCTCCTCGGCGTCACCGTCGACGAGCTGGACAAGCTCTCTCTCGGCGCGCAGAGGGTCTATCCCATCGCCTCCCGCTGCGGCGTCTTTGCCAAGTCCGACATCCAGCCACTCCTCAACCAGGGAGCGAGCAAGAGCGATATCGCCGCGTCCATCTTCCAGGCGGTCGTCGACCAGACGGTCTCCGGGCTCGCACAGGGGCGCAGGATCAAGGGCAAGGTGCTCTTCCTCGGCGGTCCCCTGTACTTTCTGCAGGGGCTTCGCAGGGCCTTTCAAAGGACCCTCCGGCTCGACGACGAGCATGCGATCTTCCCGGACGACGCGCCGCGGTTCATGTCCATCGGTGCGGCGATGTACGCCGCGGGCATGAAGGAGGAGGCGCTCGACGAGATCGTAGACCGCGTCAAGAGGATCCCGGACGGGGGAGAGATCACCGTCGGAGAGCCGCTCTTTGCCGACAGGCGGGAGTATGACGAGTTCATCGCGCGGCATATCAGGAGCGATCTCAGCTTCGAAAACATCTATCGGTACAGCGGGGACGCCTATCTCGGCATCGACTCCGGGTCGACGACGACCAAGCTCATGCTCATCACCCCCGACTGTAAGATCCTATATTCCCACTATCAGACCAACAACGGGCAGCCGCTCGAGATCGTCGCGGGCGGGCTCCGCGAGATCTACTCTCTCATCGGGGACAGGGTCGTCATCCGCGGCGCATGCGTGACGGGTTACGGCGAAGACATGATGAAGGCGGCGCTCAAGCTCGACTTCGGCATCGTCGAGACGATGGCGCACTTCAAGGCGGCGCTCCATTTCAATCCCGACGTGGACTTTATCATCGACATCGGCGGACAGGACATCAAGTGCTTCAAGGTGAAAAACGGCGCGATCGATTCGATCATGCTCAATGAGGCATGCAGTTCGGGGTGCGGCTCCTTCATCCAGACCTTCGCCAAGGCGATGGGGATGGAGATCGAGGAGTTCTCCCGCCTCGGGCTGTTCGCCAAAAAGCCGGTGGAGCTCGGCTCCCGCTGCACGGTGTTCATGAACAGCTCCGTCAAACAGGCGCAGAAGGAGGGGGCGAGCGTCGAAGACATCTCCGCCGGGCTCTCCGCGTCCATCGTCAAGAATGCCATCTACAAGGTCATCCGCGCCCGCACGCCGGACGAGCTCGGCGAGCACATCGTCGTACAGGGCGGGACCTTCCTCAACGACGCCGTTCTGCGCTCCTTCGAGAAGGAGACGGGAAAAGAGGTCATCCGTCCCGCGATCGCGGGGCTCATGGGCGCGTTCGGGGCGGCGCTCTACGCCAAGGAGAACGCGCAGGCGCTGATGAGTTCGGTGCTCACGGAGGCGGAACTCAGGGGATTCACCTATTCCTCCCGCTCCGTGACCTGCAACGGCTGCACGGCGCATTGCAGCGTCAACATTCTCACGTTCGGAGACGGGCGGAAGTTCATCTCCGGCAACAAGTGCGAGCGGGGCGCGGGGCTCAAACCCGCCGCAGACGCTCCCGACATCTATGCCTACAAATACCGCAGGCTGCTTTCCATGCCCGACGGGGAAAAGACGCCCGTCCGCGGCACGGTTGGGCTCCCCCTGCAGCTGGTGATGTACGAACAGCTCCCTCTCTGGACGGGATTTTTCGAGACGTGCGGTTTCCGCGTCGTCCTCTCCGAGAAGAGCTCCCGCGAGCTCTATTTCAAGGGACAGCACACCGTCGCGAGCGACACCGCTTGCTATCCCGCCAAGCTCATGCACGGACACATCGAGAGCTTGCTCGACAAGGGCGTCGATTTCATCTTTTACCCCTGCGAGAGCTATAATCTCGACGAGGCGAGCTCGGTCAACCACTATAATTGTCCCGTCGTCGCCTACTATCCCGAGCTGCTCAAGGCGAACAACGAGCGGCTGAACGGGGACAACTTCCTCATGCCCTATCTCGATCTGAACGAGGAGAAGACGGCGGTCAGAACGCTCACGAAGGCGCTGAAACGCTACCATGTCTCAGAATCGCTCGTGCGGAAGGGCTTCCGCGAGGGCATGCGCCGCATGCGGGAATACCACCGCGACGTCGTGGAAAAGGGCAGGGAGATCCTTGCGGAGGCGGAGAGAGAGGGGCGGAGAGTCGTGATCCTTGCGGGAAGGCCCTACCACGCCGACCCCGAGATCAACCACGGGATCGACAAGCTCCTGTGCTCCCTCGGCGTGTCCGTCCTCTCCGAGGACGCCGTGTTCGAGGAGGGGGAGAAGGTGAAGGTCAACGTCCTCAACCAATGGACGTATCACGCCCGCATGTACCGTGCCGCGGAATTCGCCACCCATCGGGACAATGTCGAGGTCGTACAGCTCGTCTCCTTCGGGTGCGGGATCGACGCGGTGACGACGGACGAGATGCGTCACATCTTAGAGAGCCGCGGAAAACTCTATACACAGATCAAGATCGACGAGATCAACAATTTGGGCGTAGTCAAGATCAGGCTTCGCTCCATGCTCGCCGCGATCAAGGAGCACGCATGAAACAGACGGAACCGGAGAGAGTGGCGGATTTTACGGACGACTATCCCACCTTCACGCCCGATATGAAGAAGACCCATACGATCTTGGTGCCCGATATGCTGCCCTGGCATTTCGACCTTTTGGCGCACGTCATGCAGCTCGAGGGCTACCGCGTCGAGGTGCTGAAGAACGAGGGGAGGGCGGTCATCGACGAGGGGCTCAAACACGTCCACAACGACGCCTGTTTCCCCGCGCTCTGCGTCATCGGGCAGTTTCTCGACGCCTTGAAGAGCGGGAAATACGATCCCCGCCGCACGGCGGTGATGATCACGCAGTCGGGCGGGGGATGCCGCGCGAGCAACTATCTGCCCCTCATCCGCAAGGCGCTGAAGGCGGAGTTTCCAGAAGTTCCCGTCCTCTCGCTGAACTTTTCGGGACTGGAGAAGGGGAACGGGCTCGAGATGACGGCGGGATTCCTCCTCAAGCTCGCCTATGCGATCTTCTACGGGGATCTGATCATGAGCGTCTACAACCAGACGAAGCCCTACGAACGGCACGAGGGCGACTGCGCGAAGGTGCGCGGACGCCTGCTCGAAGAGCTGAAGAGCGCCTTCTCGGAGGGGAGGTACCGCCGCTTCCGCGGGAATGTCAGGCGGG
The DNA here is from genome assembly GCA_947589335.1 of uncultured Clostridia bacterium. Lineage (GTDB taxonomy): Bacteria > Bacillota > Clostridia > Christensenellales > Borkfalkiaceae > Gallimonas. The sequence goes on from CANPZH010000103.1 coordinate 3,217, forward strand.
TGCTTGCGGCGTTCTCCGCCGTCGAGACCGTACGGGAGAAGAAGATCAAAGTCGGGATCGTCGGGGAGATCTACGTCAAATACTCCCCGCTCGGGAACTCCCATCTCGAGGAGTTCCTCCTCTCGGAGGGGTGCGAGCCGACGGTGCCCGCGCTCATGGATTTCATTCTGTATTGCGTTGTGAACACGCTCAACGACAAAAAGCTCTACGGACACAAGAGCAAGGCGGAGCCGCTGTTCGCGCTCGTCTACCGCTGGCTGTACGGCAAGCAGAAAAAGCTCATCCGCTATACGAAAAAATACAGCCGCTTCGAGCCCATGCACGACTTCGAGCAGCTGCGCGGATATGCCGACAAGGTGATCAACCAAGGGGTCAAGATGGGGGAGGGCTGGCTCATTCCCGCGGAGATGGCGGCGCTTGCCGGCTCCGGCACGGAGAACATCGTCTGCGCGCAGCCTTTCGGATGTCTTCCCAACCACATCGCGGGGAAGGGAGCGTCGCGCGCGGTCAAGGCGCTCTTCCCTGAGGCGAACATCGTGCCGGTGGACTTCGACCCTTCGGCGACCAAAGTCAACCAGGAGAACCGGATCAAGCTCATGCTCGCAACGGCGAGAGAAAAACTTTGAGCGACCGACCGGTCGGACGTGCGCGCCCCGCGGCATTCTGCCGCGGGGCGCGCCCTCGTTTTATGGGAATGGGGTGTTAATTCTTTTAGATCGGGGCCGCAGAGAGGGGAAAGGTGACGGTGACGGCGGTGCCCTGTCCCGGGGCAGAGGCGATCGCGATCTCCGCGCCGAACAGGCGGACGATCTCCTTGACGAGGCTGAGCCCGAGCCCGAGCCCGTCCCGCTCGGAGCGGGAGGCGTCCTCCCGGTAGAAGCGGTCGAAGGCATGCAGGACCGCCTCCTCGCTCATGCCGATGCCGTCGTCCTTCACGGTGAGGACCGCCTTCCCGTCCTCCTTTTTCAATCCCACAAAGACGGATCCGCCCTCCTTCCCGTATTTGACGGCATTGTCCGTGAGGTTCTGCAGAATGCGCTCGTAGAGGGTGACGTCCGCGTCGATCGTGACCCCCTCTTCGAGGTCTGCCGTGCATGTCACGCCCTCCGGGAAGAGGTAGTCGCCGAGGAACTCCCCGGTGACGGGCGAGATGTCGGCGGGGGAGAGGTCGACTTTGAGCCGCCCCGCAAACCGCGTGAATTCGAGCAGGCTGTCGGTGACCTTCTTGAGCCGTCTCGACTGGCGGACGATCGTCTGCAAGGATTCGTCCTTTTCGCCCGTATTTTCCGTCTCGAGGGCGTATTCGCTCTCGGAGAGGATGACGGTCAGCGGCGTGCGCAGTTCGTGCGCGACGTCCGAAGTGAACCGCTCATGGTTGCGGAACATGCCCTCGAGGCTGTCGAGCATGTAGTTGTAGTCGTCGGCGAGCTCGGCAAGTTCCCCGTCCGCCGTGACGGGGGAGAGCCGCTTCGAGAGATCCTTGGAGAGGGTGATCTCCTGCACCTCCCGCCGCATTTTGTCGATGGGGCGGACTGCCTTTCTCACGGACAGCAGGTTCAGAAGGATCCCCGCCGCCGCGAGCACGCCGGCAAACACGACCACGGCGATCACCGCGGCATACCATACCCCGTACGACGCCGCGATGATCCCCCGCAGGTAGATGTCGTCTCTGCCCGCGATGGAGACGGCGAAGTCATACACATAGTAGTCGCTCCCGCCGATGCGGACGAGGTCGACGACGCCCTTCCGGATGGGACGGTCCAAAGGCCCCGGGAAGGACCCGTTTTGCAGGCTCCCGTCGCTGAGATACACGCTCAGATAGACGCCGCCGACGTCGTAGTCGAAATCGTCGGGGACGACGCCCGCCGAAGAGATGACGGAGGCCCGCGCCGTAACCGTATCAATGAGCGTATTGCGGATATTGCTGCGCAGCATCGACCCGCTTGCAACGGCGACCGCGATGACGATGACCGCCGCGATGAGGATGGCGATCAGCGGGCCCGGGCTCCGGCGCTGGGACGCGAAGATGTCGCGCTGGCCCTTGGGGACCTCGAGGTACTGGCCGTAGCGCAGGTCGCGCTTGAGCCGCTCGGCCTGGTGGCGCGAGCGGCGATAGCCGGCCCCGGAGAGGGGCCTGCGGCC
>CANPZH010000104.1 GCA_947589335.1 uncultured Clostridia bacterium
CCCTCTTCACGGGCAACGCGCTCGCCATTCCCGTTGCGGGAGCCATGTTTGTCCTTTCAAGCATATCCGTCATTCTCCAGGTAATATACTATAAAAAAACGGGAGGGAAGCGCATCTTCCTCATGGCGCCCATTCACCATCATTTTCAGGAGAAGGGGCATTCCGAGAGCAAGATCTCCTACGTCTACGCCGCCGTCACGGCGGTGCTCGGGGCGCTGCTGCTCTTCCCGTTCGTCTGAGGTGCCGCCCCTCCATACGGCGGAAAAGGAGAAGTTATGCTGTATTCGAGACAGACCTTTCTTGTTGCCGGGCTCTCCCGCTCGGGGATCGCGGCGTCCGAGTTCCTGCTCTCCCGCGGGGCGAGGGTGTATTGCTTCGACGACGTCGAGGAGGGGAGCGTCGCGGCGTCCGCGGAGGCATTGCGCGCACGCGGCTGTGTGATCGTACATAAGGCGGAGCTCGAGGAGAGGGCGAAGGAGTGCGACGTCCTCGTCCTGAGCCCCGGGATCCCGGTGGATCATCCTCTTTCCGTCTCCTTCCGCCATGCGGGGAAAAGGGTCATCGGGGAGAGCGAGCTCGGCGCCCTCGCGCTCAGGTGCCCCGTCGTCGCCGTGACGGGCACCAACGGCAAGACGACCACCGTCACGATGATCGACGGCATCTTCCGCGCGGCGGGCATGAAGAGCGTCGCCTGCGGGAACATCGGAAGGCCGGTCACTTCCTGCGTGTCCGAGCTCGGGGAAGACGGCGTCGCCGTCGCGGAGATCAGCTCCTTCCAGCTCGAGACGCTCTCCTCCCTGCGCCCGCATGTGGCGGTCGTCCTCAACGTGACCGAAGATCATCTCAACCGCCACTACAACATGGAGAACTACATCTATCTCAAGTCGCGCATCCTCAAGAACAGCACGGAGAGCGAGTATGCCGTCCTCAACTACGACGATCCCGTCGTGCGCGGCTTTGCCGCGAAGACTAAGGCGAAGACGGTCTGGTTCTCCCTGCGCGAGCCTGTGGAGGGGGGATACCTCTCGGAGGGGTGCTTCTGCTATCTCGGCGAGAAGCTCTTCCCCGTCTCCGAGCTTCCCCTCGACGGCGAGCACAATGCGGCGAACGCCCTTGCGGCGGTCTGCGCGGCGAAGATCATGGGGGTCGGGACGGAGACGATCGTCTCCGCGCTCAAGACTTTCCGCGGCGTCGCGCACCGTCTGCAGCGGATCGGGGAGCTCGGCGGCGTGACCTTCATCGACGACTCCAAGGCGACGAACGTCGATTCCGCGGTCAAGGCGGTGAAGAGCGTGAAGGGGGAGTCCGTCCTCCTCGTCGGGGGGAAGGACAAGGGCTATTCCTACGAGCCGCTCTTCGACGCGGTCAAGACGTCCGGCGTCGTCCACTGCGTCATCTACGGGGAGAACGCCTTCCGCATTCTGAATGCGGCGCTGAAGAAGGGCTACACTTCGGTGACCCTCTGCCGTCCCTTCGACGTCGCCGTGCGCGTCGCCTTCCTGACGGCAAGGCCGGGGCAGAATCTCCTCCTCAGCCCCGCCTCGGCGAGTTTCGACGCCTTCCGCAATTACGAGGAGCGCGGGGAGCGGTTCAAGGAGCTCCTTGCTCTTCTCTCCGCGGAGGGGAGCGCGCGGGCGGGAGACGCCAAGGCGCGGGAAGATGAAGCCGCGGAATGATCCTTTCGCCGCCGCGCGCGGGCGCGCGGCGGCGAAAGGGGGGAAGGGCGATCTGCTGTTCCTCGCTGCGGTCGTGCTCCTCGCCTCCCTCGGCGTCGTCTTCGTGTACTCCGCGAGCTGCTATAATGCCGAGGTCCTCTGCGGGGACGCGCTCTACTTCGCCAAGAAGCAGCTCTTGGGGCTCTTTCTCGGGCTTGCGGCGATGGCGGGGATCTCCTTTCTGCCCCATGAAAAGCTCAAAAAAGCGGGACTCCCCGCCGTGCTCGTCTCCGTCGTATTGCTCGCGCTCGTGTTCGTCCCGGGCGTCGGCAAGAGCAACTACGGCGCGACCCGATGGATCGGCTTCGGCTCCTTCACAATCCAGCCCTCCGAGCTTGCGAAGTACGCCTTCGTCCTCTTTGCGGCGGCATATTTTGCCAAGGATCCCGCCCGCATGCGCACCTTCAGAGGGATATTGCCCGTGCTCGGCATGGGGCTTGCGATCGCGGCGCTCATCATCGCGGAGCCGAATATGTCGGTCACGATGTGCGTGGTTGCGATCACGCTCGGCGTGATCTTCCTCGCGGGCGCGAGCCCGAAGACGATCCTTGCGATCGCCGTGCCCGTCCTTCTCGCCGTGCCCGCGCTCATCATCGCGGAGCCGTACCGCCTGAAGCGGCTCACCGCCTTCCTCGACCCGTGGGCGTCCCCGAAGGGGGAGGGCTACCAGCTCATCCAGTCCCTCTATGCCCTCGCGAACGGGAACCTGTTCGGGACGGGGCTCTTCCGCTCCCGCCAGAAATACCGCTTTCTGCCCTTTGCCGAGAGCGACTTCATCCTCTCCGTCATCGCCGAGGAGACGGGCTTTTTCGGCGTTCTGCTCCTGTTCGCGCTCATCGGGTTCATCGTATGGCGGGGATTCCGCATCGCCGCGAACTGCGACAGCTTTTACGGCTATATGCTCGTCTCGGGGATCATGCTCGCGTTCACGGTGCAGGCGGCGCTCAACGCGCTCGTCGTCTCGGGGTGTATCCCGCCGACGGGCCTGCCTCTGCCCCTCGTCAGCGCGGGAAACACCTCGCTCGTCGTCACGATGGCGGCGATGGGGATCGTCTACGGCGTTTCGAGGCACAACAAAAAAGCATAGATTCATAAGATACAGAGAGAAAAAATGCACAAAGCCCGGTCACGGGCTTTTTCGGACGTTTGTCCGTGCAAGGAGTATTTATGGATAAATTTATAATAGACGGGGGGAGGCGGCTCAACGGGAGCATCCGCGCGCAATCGGCGAAGAATTCCGTGCTGCCGCTGCTTGCCGCGTCTGTTTTAACCGAGAAACAAGTGACGATCCGGGAAGTCCCCGCGATCGCGGACGTCATGTGTATGGCGCAGATCCTGCGGGAGCTCGGCGCTTCCGTCGAATTCCGCGGGGGAGACGCCGTCATCGACAGCGCGAACGCCTCCTGCCATGAGATCTCCTCCGCGCTCACGAGAGAGCTCCGCTCCTCGGTGTTCATGCTCGGATCCCTTCTGACCCGCTTCCGCCGCGCGGTGATCTCCTATCCCGGCGGCTGCGACATCGGGCTCCGTCCCATCGACCTGCACCTGTCCGCGCTCAAGCGGCTTGGGGTGCGCATCCGCGAGCGGGACGGGTTCATCTTCTGCGACTGCGACAGGCTTCGCGGCGCGGAGATCGCGCTCGACTTTCCCAGCGTGGGCGCGACGGAGAACATCCTCCTCGCCTCCGTCATGGCGGACGGCCGCACGGTCCTGCAGGGCGCTGCCAAGGAGCCCGAGATCGTCGACCTCCAGAATTTTCTCAACGCGATGGGGGCGAAGATCGCGGGCGCGGGGACGGACGTCATCGAGATCGAAGGGGTGAAGAGCCTCGGCGGGGTGTGCTATCTGCCCGTCAAAGACCGCATCGAGGCCGGGACCTACCTCATCGCCTGCGCCATCTGCGGCGGAGAAACGGAGGTGACGGGGGTCTCGGCGGAGAATATTCGCCTGCTTTTGCACAAATTGCGTGAAAACGGTTGCAAAATCCATACGAAAAATGATAAAATAATGATATCGGGCGGAGGATGCCTGAAGTGCAACCGCCGCATCGAGACGATGCCCTTCCCCGGATTTCCGACCGACCTGCAGGCGCAGGCGACGGCGCTCAACTGCTCCGCGGAGGGAGGGGCGCTCATCGTCGAGAACCTGTTCGAGACCCGCTATAAATACGTGCCCGAGCTCAGGAAAATGGGCGCGGACATCGAGGTCAACGGGCGGAACGCCTTTGTGCGGGGGGTGCCCCGTCTGCACGGGGCTTCGGTCACGGCGGGGGACTTGCGCGGCGGCGCGGCGCTCGTTCTGGCGGCGCTCGGCGCGGAGGGGTGCTCCGAAGTGTTCGATCTGAGCCATATCGACAGGGGATATGCCGATCTGCAGGGGAAGCTCCGCCGTCTCGGCGCGCAGATCCGCAGGGTCAGGATATAGACGTTTCGGCGTGTAACGCGAGAGGTACATATGAAAAAGAAAGTTTTGCTCATGGCGATCATCGGACTCGTGCTCTTCGGCGCGGTGCTCGGCGCAGCCCTCAACGCCATCTTCACGGTGACGGACGTCAGGGTCCGCTTCCATGTGCTCTCCCGGGAGGGGGAGACGGAGGCAATGGCGCTCCAATCCGCCCTGGAGGAGAAATTCGTCGGCAAGAGCACGACTTTCCTCGACCTCGACGACGTGTACGCCGCCGTGGGCGAATATCCCGCTTTCCGCGTCGACGAAGCGAAAAAAGATTTCCCCCGCGCCCTCGTGCTCACCGTCTCGGAGCGGAGGGAGACTTTCGCCTTTTTGAGGGACAACGGCATGTATGCCGTGCTCGACGAGGAGGGGCTCTTCCTCTACGACCGCGAGACCAACTCCAACCGCAGGAAGGGGGAGAATGTTCTCCTCGAGGGATTCCCCATCCTCGCGGATATCCCCGGCGCGCCCGCTTCGGGAGAGTATGTCGAGGAAGCGATCGTCTTTGCCTCCGTCTTTGCGGAGCAGCTCGACGACGTCCGCGCGAATCTGCTCTCCGTCTCCCTCGTCCCGACGGAGAACCCCATACAGGGAGAATACTACTTCCGTCTTCAGATGCGGGAGGGGGTCGCGGTCAACATCTATACGCCCAAGAACCTCACGGAGGACAAGGCGAGGGCGGTGCTCACGACCTATCTCGGCCTCGACGACACCCAGCGGCTCTACGGCATGTTCGACGTCATCGACGATCTTTTGGAGGGCGGCTTCCGCGTCAGCCGTCACCGCGAGGACGCCCCCGCGGGATTCTGAAAAAAGACGCATTTCCAAGGCGATCACGAGTAACATATCAAGAGAAATCGGGAGAGCAACGGGTTTCCGCTGCTCTTTTTTTCTTCGCAAATTTCTTTGCTCGCGCGTTTCTTTGCTCCCTCCCCCCCCCTTGGCGCCCCTTGAGGGGGAGCTGGCGAGGCGTAGCCGAGACTGAGGGGGTGTCGGTCGAAAAGAAACGCCGTGAGGAAACGTGCCCCGCGCCTTAACCCACGGATCCTCTTGTTCGTTTCATCGGACACGAAGCGCGAGGTATCGCGCAAATGCAGTCCCGCAGCGCAGAA
>CANPZH010000105.1 GCA_947589335.1 uncultured Clostridia bacterium
GCCGTCGACGGTCACCTGCGTGCCGTCCGCACAGCCCGCGGGCACGATCTCGCCCATCTCCCCTCCGTCGCAGGAGAGGGACAGCGCCTCGCCCCCCTTCGTCTTCGTCGTGATGTTCATGTGCGAGACGGACGCGATCGAGGCGATCGCCTCCCCGCGGAAGCCGAGCGTGGAGATCGCCGCAAGGTCTTCGGCGGTCGCGAGTTTGCTCGTCGCATGGGGAAGATAGGCGGCCTTGAGATCCTCCCGCCCGATCCCGCAGCCGTTGTCCGTCACGCGGATGCGGCGCTTGCCGCCCTCCTCGATCTCGACCGAGATCTCCGTTGCGCCTGCGTCGATCGCGTTCTCGACGAGCTCTTTGACGACCGAGTACGGTCTGTCGACGACCTCGCCCGCCGCGATCCGGTTATAGATATCCGCCGTTAAAATATGGATCACTTGATCTTCTCCTTCCATTCCGTGAGGATCCTCAGCGCCTGCATGGGCGTGAGCAGGTCGGGATTCAGCTCCTTCAGCTCCTCCGCGATGCCGCTCTCCGCCGCGCATTCGGGCTCCTCTTCCTCCGCGGGGATCTTCCGCTTGGAGACGTCGTTCCTCTCGAGTGTCCGCAGGATCTTCCCCGCGCGGGCGGTGACCTCCGCGGGAACGCCCGCAAGGGCGGCGACCTCCACGCCGAAGGAGCGGGAAGCTCCTCCCCGCACGATCTTCCTGAGAAAGACGATGGAGCCGCCGATCTCCCGCACGGTGATCTTATAGTTCTTGACCCCCTCGAGCTTGCCTTCGAGCTCGGTGAGTTCGTGGTAGTGGGTGGCGAACAGTGTCTTTGCGCGCACCTTGTCGTTCAGATATTCGATGACCGCCCACGCGATCGAGAGCCCGTCGAAGGTGCTCGTGCCCCTGCCGACTTCGTCGAGGATGAGAAGGCTCCGCGAGGTGGCGTTGCGCAGGATGTTGGCGACCTCCGTCATCTCGACCATGAAGGTACTGCGGTCGAGGATCAGATTGTCGCTCGCGCCGATGCGGGTGAAGATCCTGTCGCAGAGCGGGATCCGCGCCCGCTTTGCGGGGACGAAGCACCCGATGTGCGCCATCAGCACGATGAGCGCGTTCTGCCGAAGATAGGTGCTCTTGCCCGCCATGTTGGGCCCCGTGATGATGCTCGTGCGGTTCTCCCCGCCGTCGAGCAGACAGTCGTTCGGCACGAACCGCTCCCGCGAGACCGCCTCCACGACGGGATGTCTCCCCTCCGCGATCTCGAGCGCGCCGTCCTCTGCGATCTCGGGACGGCAATAGCGGTTCTCTTTTGCACAGGTCGCGAAGGAGACGAGACAGTCGAGCAGGGCGATCGCCCCGGAGATCCTCTGCAGCAGCCCGATGTTGCGGGAGAGGATCTGAAGGATCTCCTCGAAGAGGTTCAGCTCGAGCCGCTGCGCCTTCTCGTCGCTGCCCAAGATCTTATCTTCGAGCTCTTTGAGCTCCTCGGTGATGTACCGCTCGCCGTTCGCAAGGGTCTGGCGGCGGGTGTAGGTATAGGGTACCTTCTCGCGGAAGGAGTTGCTGACCTCGATGTAATAGCCGAAGACGCGGTTGAAGCCCACTTTCAGGGTGCGGATGCCCGTCTTCTCGCGCTCCCGCGCCTCGAGCCCCGCGAGCAGTTCCTTGCTGCCCTCGCGGATCCCGCGGAGTTCGTCGAGCTCCGCGCGGTAGCCCGCCTTGATGAATCCGCCGTCGCGGAGCAGACCCGCGTTCTCGGAGAAGGCGGAATCGAGCAGCGAGCAGAGCGGCTTGGGATCGGCGAGTTCTTCCGAGATCCCGCGGAGGAGAGCGGAGGAGAAGCCCGAGAGCTGGAATTTGATGTTCGGCACGACGGAGAGGGACGCGGAGAGCGCCACGCAGTCCTTCGGCTGCAGATTGCCGTTGCTGATCCTCCCGGCGAGCCGTTCGATGTCGCGGATTCCGGAGAGCATATCTGTCAGCCCCATGCGGATGACCGTTGCGCCGCAGAGCTCGTCTACGGCGTCGAGCCGCTCCTCGATCTCCTCCTTCCCGAGCAGAGGGGTCAGGATCATATTGGACAGCTTCCTCGCCCCCATGCCCGTCCGCGTTTTGTCGAGGAGCCACAGGAGGGAGCCGTAGCGCTTCCCCTCCGCGGCGTTTTTGAGCAATTCGAGGTTGCGCACGGCGACGGGATCGAGCGCCATGTACTTGCCGTCCGCCGCGACGCGGAGCTTGCCGAAGTTGCGGAGGGCGTGTTTCTGCGTCTCCGTGAGATAGGCGAGCAGCGCTCCCGCCGCCCGCACGCAGATCTCCCTGTCCTTCAGCCCGAGGGCCTCGGCGGACGCCGAGAACTGCTCCGTCAGCTTTTTCTCCGCCTGCGCGGGTCCGAACGCCCACGGCAGGTAGCAGGAGAAGGCAGGGAGGATCCCCCGCTCGATCTCGGGACGATCTTTGACCTCGAGCAGGAGCTCGTCGTTGCAGATGACCTCCGCGACGGAGAGATTGACGAGCGCGGAAATCAGCTTCTCCGCGTTCTCCTCCTCGGAGACGGTGAATTCGCCCGTCGTGATGTCCGCCCACGCGAGCGCAAACCGCCCTTCCGCCTTGCAGGCGCAGGCGATGTAGTTGCTCTTCTTTTCGTCGAGCAGCTGTTCCTCGATGACCGTCCCCGCCGAGACGACGCGGATGACGTCCCTGTCCACCATGCCCTTGCTCGCCTTGGGGTCGGAGAGCTGTTCGCAGATCGCGACGCGCTCGCCTGCCTCCACGAGCTTGGCGAGATAGATGTCGGCGGCATGATAAGGGACCCCGCACATGGGAGCGCGTTCCTCGAGCCCGCAATCCCTGCCCGTCAGGGTCAGATCGAGGATCTTGCTCGCCTTTTCCGCGTCCTCGAAAAACATCTCGTAAAAATCCCCGAGACGGAAAAAGATGATGCAATCGGGATAGGCGGCCTTGACCTGCCGCCAGAATACCATCATCGGTGAAAGCGCCATAAAAACTCCTTTTCTATTGACAACACGGCCGCGGGAGCTCCCTCCCCGCCGCTTCGATCCTGTATTTCTTTCGTTTTTCCGCGCCACGCTGCGCTACTTCGCGCCGTTGGCGCTCGTGCCGCCCTTAGAGAATCAGAACTTCGCGCGGGGCGGAATGACGTAATCGAGAAACAACACCCCCTCAGTCACTCACTTCGTTCGTGACAGCTCCCCCTCAAGGGGGCGCCAAGGGGGATTTGTTCTTGCTGTCCCCTTGAGGGGAAAGTGCTTGAGCGTAGCGAAAGCAAAAGGGGTGTCCTTGGCTTCCCCAATTCCTTCCGCGAGCAGAACCACGCTTCTGCGCTGCGGGACTGCATTTGCCGCATACCTGCGGCTTGTTGTCCGATGAAACGAATAAGAGAACCACGCGGGTTAAAGCGCGGGAGCACGTTTCCTCGCAAATTTCTTTTCGACCGACACCCCCTCAGCCTCGGCTCACGCCTCGTCAGCTCCCCCTCAAGGGGGCGCCAAGGAGGGAGGGAGTAAAAGAATTTCGTGAATATTTTCGCCCTTTTATATCTTCCCGAACAGAGAGATCCCGTTTGCGCGCTCGACGTGCAAATCGACAAACTCGCCGATCGGGTTGTGATCGCAGGCAAAATAGCCCATCCTGCCCGCCTCGTTCCTGCCGAGATAGAGCCCCTTCTTGTCGTCGTAGTCCTCGCAGAGGATCTCCGTCGTCTTGCCGACGAACTCCGCGCTCTTCTTCCGCGTGTTCTCGTTGACCGCGTCGACCAACTGCATGATCCTCTCTTTCGAGACGCTCTCGGGGATCTGCCCCTCCATCGCCGCCGCCTTCGTCCCCGTGCGGGGAGAATAGATGAAGGTGAACGCCGAGGCGAAGTCCGCCTCGTGCACGAGGGAGAGCGTATCTTCGAACTCCTCCTCCGTCTCCGTCGGGAACCCGACGATGAGGTCTGTCGTCACGGCGCAGCCCGGAACGGCCTCCCGCAGCATCGCGATCTCCTCGAGGTACTTCTTGCGGGTATAGCGCCTGTTCATGAGCCCGAGGATGCGGTCATTCCCCGACTGCGCGGGCAGATGAACGCACTTGCAGATCTTCTCGTTTGCGGCGATCACGCGGACGAGCTCCGCCGAAAAATCTTTGGGATGAGAGGTCATGAACCGCAGGCGGAACTTGCCCTCGACGGAGGCGCAGGCCTCGAGCAGTTCGGGAAAGCTCATGCCGCCGCGGCCGTCGCTGTTGTAGGAATTGACGTTCTGCCCGAGCAGCGTGATCTCCCGGTATCCCTCCGCGATGAGCCCGCGCACCTCTTTGAGGATCTCCCCCGCGGCGCGGGAACGCTCCCGCCCGCGCACATAGGGCACGATGCAGTAGGAACAGAAATTGTTGCAGCCGTAGGTGATGTTCACCCACGCATTGGGATAGCTCGTACGGACGGGCTCGATCCCGTCTTCCGTCTCCTCCCGCTCGGGGAGCAGAGAGACGATCGCCTTACGGCGGGCGCGCCGCCTGTCGATGAGAGAGCCGAGCTCGGAGAGATTGTGCGTGCCGAAGACGAGGTCGATGAAGGGAAACTTCTCGCGCAAGATCTGCGCCTTCCCCTCCTCCTGCGCCATGCAGCCGCCCACGGCGATGATCAGATCCTTCTTCTCCCGCTTCAGCTTCTTGAGCGCCCCGATGTTGCCGAAGGCGTGATTCTCCGCATTCTCGCGGATACAGCAGGTGTTGAAGACGATGATATCCGCCTCCTCGAGCGGGCTCTCCCTGTCGTATCCCTTCCCGCGGAGGATCCCCGCGATCTTCTCCGACTCATGGACGTTCATCTGGCAGCCGTAGGTCACAATGCAATAGTTCATAACTTCCTCACAGCCGGGAGAAGACTTCCCCGACCTTCTCATGCAGTACGAGGTCCGCCCGGTCGTCGAGGGGGGTCTCGTCGCGGTTGATCAAAACGAGATACTTGCCGCGGAAGTCCTCGACGAACCCCGCCGCGGGATAGACGGTGAGCGACGTCCCCGCCACGATGAGCATGTCCGCACTGCGGATCGCCGACAGCGCGCCGCGGACGGTATCCCCGTCGAGGGGCTCGCCGTAGAGGACGACGTCGGGCTTGATCACCCCGCCGCAGGAGCACCGCGGCACTCCTTCCGAGCGGGCGATGTACTCCGCGGAGAACTTCTTTCCGCACTTCAGGCAGGTGTTGCGGTGGACGCTCCCGTGGAGCTCGAACACCCGCTTGCTCCCCGCCGCCTGGTGCAGACCGTCGATATTC
>CANPZH010000106.1 GCA_947589335.1 uncultured Clostridia bacterium
GCGGAAAAAGTGCGCCCATCTCAAGCGCACGGGCGTATTTTTCACCGTCTGCACGGTCGGCTTTGCGGTGCTCGCCGTCCTGCTCCTTCTCGGAACGTTCATCACGGTCATCGTGTCCGAATTCAGGAATTTTGCGAATGAAACGCTCTTCTATGCCCTCATCGGCTCGTTTGCGGGCGGTGCCGTCGTGCTCGCGCTTGCGGCGTTCGGCACAAACGTCCTTGCGCGGCGCCATCGCTAGAGCGAACTCGACTTCCGCGAACGCTGCGACGGGGCGGAGAGCTTTTTCGTGGGGGAAGGCACCCTCGCCACGTTCGGGGAGACGGGCATCGTCATCCACGGGGAAGAGGGGGGCGGCGAGAACATCCGCGTGCCCTACTCCGAGATGCGGTTTTTCTCCGTCTGCACCCGCCGCGTCCCCCGTGAACAGGGGGAGTGGTCGGTGATCTTTGAGATCCCCGCCCGCTATCTCGCCAAGGCAAACCGCGCTGCCAAAGATGGCGCCCCCGCCCTCATTCAGACGGACGCCAAGCCCCGTCTCTATCAAACGTTGGAACGCCACGGGTTGGAACTTATCGGCGAAAGGCAGAGCGGCGCCGCGGGCAAGTTCGCCCTCCGCGCAAAGTTCTATCTCTGCGACCGTCCCAAGCGCAAGCGCGCGCTCATTATGGTCGTCGCCGGTCTCGTGCTCACGGTCGGCGGCGCCCTTCTCGGCGTATTTTGGAACCCTACGGTGGGCGCGTTTTTGGGCGCCGTCGGCGTCCTGTTCGCCGTTCGTTCCCTCTTCACCTATGTGCGCGCGAAGAGCATGCTCGCCGTCTGCGACGAGGGCATTTGGTGGCAAGATATCAACCGTGCCGACAGCGTCTTTCTGAAGTGGGAGGAGATCGTATCCATCACGACGGAACCCAACAACGGGTTCGAGCTCTACCGCCTGCAATGCGCGTACGGCGCCTATCATTTCCCCGCCGTCGCGGGCTCTCTTGCGGTCTTAAAGGAGCTCCGCCCCGAAAAATTCGGAGAAGAAGCATGAGAGAACTCAAGCTGCACGGCGTCTACCGCCATTTCAAGGGAAACTACTACTATGTGGAGGACGTTGCGACGGACAGCGAGACGGGCGAAACAATGGTCATCTACCGCGCCCTCTACGGCGCGCGCGCCCTGTGGGTGCGGCCGCTTGCGATGTTCCTCTCCGAGGTGGATCGCGAAAAATATCCCGAAGCGCCGCAGCAATACCGCTTCGAGGAAGTGTGAAGAAGAATAAAGTACGCTTGTGCGGTTGCGGATTTGCGCGCCGCGTGATATAATGTAGGGCATGGTGATCGCATGATTTGCAGCAGGTGCGGCAAAGAGACAAAGCAATTTATCATGAGGCGGATACGGGACGACGATACGCGGGTCGCGCTTTGTCCCGCCTGTAACCGTGAGCTCTTTCCGGGCGCCGCCGAGCAGGCCGTGCCCCGCGAAGGCCGCGCGGAAACGGGGAGGTGCCCCGCCTGCGGCACGACGATGGAGGAGTTCCGCCGCACGGGGCTCTTGGGCTGCGCGCATTGCTACACGGCGTTTGCCGCCCAACTTTTGCCCGTCATCCGCTCCGTGCAGCATGCCGAGCGGCACAACGGCTCCACGCCCATGGGCGATGGGGAAAACTACGCCCGCGTGCGCGACCTCATCGACCGCAAAGATTCCATCAAAGAGCGCATCGAACAGGCGCTGAAGGCGGGCGACTATGCGCAGGTGCGCGATCTCACGGGCTCCATCCACGAGATCGACGCCGAGCTCAAACAGATCAACCGCGAGGTCGCGGACAGGAGAGGATGATGAAACCCAAAGCATACGAAAGCGTCGCGGTCTCGTCGCGCATCCGCCTTGCCCGCAATTTTGCCGAATATCCCTTCCCGGGGCGGCTCATTGGCGATCCCCGCGGGGAGGAGACCGCGCGCGAGATCGTGCGCCTCGTCTCCGCGCAGATCATGCCGCTCGAGTCCTTTCTTTGGTACGATATGTCCTCGGTCAGCGCCGAGCGCGCCGAATATCTCGCCGAGCGCAACCTCATCAGCCGAGCGCTCATCGGCAACCGCCGCATCTCGTCGGCATTCATTTCGCGGGACGAGAGCATCTCCGTCATGATCAACGAGGAAGACCACATCCGCGAGCAGTATTTTATCGACGGGCTCGATCTCACGCGCGCCTTCGAGCGCATTTCGGGCATCGACGACGTCATCTCCTACACCGTCCCGTTCGCCTACGACGAAAAGCTCGGCTATCTCACCGCCTGTCCCACCAACCTCGGCACGGGGCTGCGCGCCTCCGTCATGCTCTTTCTGCCCGCGCTCTCCCGCGGGGGGCGGATGAAGGAGATCGCCGCCAAACTCAAACAGCTCGGGCTCACCGTGCGCGGGGCGTTCGGCGAGGGGAGCGGCGCGGACGGCGACCTCTTCCAGATCAGCAACGAAGTCACCCTCGGCGTCACGGAGGAGGAGATCCTCTCCGTCGTCGAGGAGAACGTCGACCGTCTTGTCGAGGACGAGCTGACCGAGCGGGCCCGCCTCAAAAGAGAGGGAGGGCTCGCCTTGAGCGACCGTCTTCTGCGCTCCTACGGGATCCTGACGAACTGCCTCAAGATCGGCGCGGAGGAGTTCATCCGTCTCATGACGGACATCAAGCTCGCCGTCGCGCTCGGCATTCTCGACGGGACAATGGAGGAGCTCGACAATCTCATGATCGCAATGCGTCCCGCCAACCTCTCCATGCTCAACGGCGTTCCGCTCGGGGGAGAGGAGAAAGACGTCTTCCGCGCGGCATATGCGGGCGGGAAACTCCGCGCGATGGGCATGCTGACCGACCAAAAACGAAACGATCTCTCTCCGAGGGGGTAATCATATGGATACAAGCCATTATTCCGATCATCTGAAGCGCGTGATCGAAGTCGCCGAGCAGGCGGAGAAGAATTTCCGCACGAGCTATATCGGCAGCGAGCACATTCTGCTCGGGCTCATCACCGTGCGGGAATGCGCCGCCGGGAAGCTGCTCGCGGAGGCGGGCGTCGACCCCGCGAAGTACCTCGCGATCTTCAAGCGCAGCATCGACCGCAACTGCAGGATCAACGGCTACACGCCTGCGACCAAGACGCTCTTCGAGCTCTGCATCGAGTTCGCCGCCGGTGAAGACAGCGTGCGGATCCTTGCGGGGACGGAGCACATGCTCTATGCGCTGCTCTGCATGGATTCCTGTCTCGCGATGAAGATCCTCCGCATGATGGGGATCGACCTTGTGGGGCTCAAGAACAGGACGGAGGCCATGATCGGCGCGTCCGAGGAGGATCCCTCCGCCCCCTTCCTGCCGAACGGCCCCTACTATCAGGCCGCGATGAGGAACAACAGCGCCCCCGAACAGCGGCAGGAGCGCGAGGGGGAAGCTCTCGAAGGGCTCCTTGCCTACGGCTCCGACCTCACGAAAAAGGCGCGGGAGGGCAAGCTCGATCCCGTGATCGGGAGAAGGGAGGAGATCGAAAAGGTCATCCAGATCCTCTCCCGCCGCACAAAGAACAACCCCGTGCTCATCGGGGAACCGGGCGTGGGGAAGAGCGCCGTCGTCGAAGGGCTCGCGCGGGCGATCGTCTCGGGCGACGTGCCCGATCTTCTGCGCGGGAAGACCGTCTTCTCCCTCAACATCACGGGATTGCTCGCGGGCGCGAAGTACCGCGGAGACTTCGAGGAACGCCTGAAGAACGTGATGGATACGATCATGCGGGACAAGGACATCATCCTCTTCATCGACGAGATCCACATGATCGTCGGCGCGGGCGCGACCTCGGACAGTTCGCTCGACGCCTCCAACATCTTAAAGCCCATGCTCGCGCGCGGGGAGCTCCAGACGATCGGGGCGACGACGCTCGACGAATACCGCAAGTTCATCGAAAAGGACAGCGCGCTGGAGCGGAGGTTCACGCCGGTCATCGTCGAACAGCCGAGCGTGGAGGACGCCTGCATCATTCTGCAGGGGCTCAAGGATAAATACGAAGCGCATCACGGCGTCACGATCACCGACGAGGCGATCGAGGCGGCGGCGAAGCTCTCCGACCGCTATATCACCGACCGTTTCCTGCCCGACAAGGCGATCGACCTCATCGACGAGGCATGCTCCCGGAAACGGCTGCAGTCCTTCAACGGACCCAAGGAGCTGCACGAGCTGGAAGACAGGCTCGCCCGCGCGCAGATCGAGCGGGACAAGGCGGTCAAGTGGCAGGATTTCACCCGCGCCGCCGAGCTCACGCAGGAGGCCGGCGAACTTGCGCAGAGGGCTGAGAAGCTCAAAAAGGAGTGGGAGGAAAACCGCACTTCCAAGCATCTGTCCATCGGGACGGAGGAGATCGCCGAGATCGTCTCGAGCTGGACGGGGGTCCCCGTCGTCAAGCTCACGGAGGCGGAGAGCGAGCGGCTCATCCATCTCGAAGAGGAACTTCACGAGCGCATCGTGGGGCAGGAGGAGGCGGTCAGCGCCGTCGCCCGTGCGATCCGCCGTGCGCGGGCGGGGCTCAAGGACCCCGGGCGTCCCATCGGCTCCTTTATCTTCGTAGGTCCCACGGGCGTGGGGAAGACCGATCTTTCCAAGGCGCTTGCCGAGAGCCTGTTCGGCGACGAACGGCTGATGATCCGCCTCGATATGTCCGAGTTCATGGAGAAGCACAACGTCTCCAAGCTCATCGGCGCCCCTCCGGGATACGTCGGCTTCGACGACACGCAGGGCACCCTCACCGAGCGCATCCGCAGAAAGCCCTATTCCGTCGTGCTGTTCGACGAGATCGAGAAGGCTCATCCCGACGTCTTCAACGTCCTCTTGCAGATCCTCGACGACGGACGGCTCACCGACAGCAAGGGCAGGGTGGTCTCCTTCAAGAACACCGTGCTGATCATGACGTCCAACGTCGGCGCGCATGAGGTCAAAGAGGTCGGAACGCTCGGGTTCCGCTCGAGCGAGGAGGAGAGCGAGTACGAGGACATGCGCGAGCGCATCCAGAGCGCGCTGAAGGCCCGCTTCCGCCCCGAATTTCTGAACAGGATCGACGAGACGATCATCTTCCACAAGCTCTCCAAGGAGGACGCCGCGAAGATCTGCGACAAGATGCTCGCCTCCCTCCAAAGGCAGCTCAAGGACCGCGAGATCAACATCAAGGTCAGCTCCCGCGCCCGCATGAAGCTCGTCGAGGAGGGGTAC
>CANPZH010000107.1 GCA_947589335.1 uncultured Clostridia bacterium
CCTTGATGATCGCATAGATGAGCGCGGGTTCTGCCCCGCTCTGTTCCGCGATCCCGCGCTGCGGACGTCGGTAGGCGATCCCCCGCACGCCGAAAAAGAGCGCAACCACGATCGCAACGCCCGCAAGAAGTCCTATCGCCGCCCCGATGACACGCTTTCCTCCGCCCGCCATACCCTATCAGTATGCGCGGAAGCGCACGATCTTTCCGTCAATATTCGTTGCGGCGCTTTAAGAAGAATCCGCGTTTTCTCGTCTCGACGATGTGATATTCCTGCTCCCGCTCCAAATCGTACAGGCAGGGGCTCTTGGGTGAGGCAAAGCGGAGCTTCCCCGCCGCGTCGGCGGCCTGCGCATAGCCGTAGGCGCACATGCACACGGGAAGTCCGTAGAAGAAGGCGCCCGCGCGGATCAGCGTCCGCTCCAATCCCTCGTTGAGTTCCCCGAAGACGGAGAGCGCGATATCCGCGCCGCAGACGGAGAGCGTCTCGAGGACCTGCGGAAAATAGAGATCTTCCGCAACGACGATCCCGAGCTTGCCCGCCTTGGTATCGAAGATCTTCACGCCCGCGCCGCAGCGGTATTCGCTGCCGTCGATCCGGTTGTACATATCCGAGACGCCGAGGATCCGCCCGCGTTCGGCGACGACGGCGGACTTCCGCTTCATTCCCCTCGCGTTGGTGTAACAGCCGCAGACGACGACGTTCCTGCCCGTCTTGGACAGGATGGCAACGTCCTCGAAGAGGCTCGTCTCCCCCTTCAGCTCGCGCTCGTAGCTCACTTCTCCGAGGGCCTGAAAGGGAAACATGACGACGTCCGCCTGCGTCCCGCCCTCGTACTCACTCAGATCTCCGCTGGTCACAAAGCAAATCCGCATACCCTCTCCCCGTCTATGATATGGGGAACGGCGGCCGGAATGTGAAAACTCCGCCGCCGCTCTTCAGATGATTGCTTTGCCGCTCTCTTTTGCGTTACCCCGCCTTGCGCTCAGAGAATCAGAACTGCGGGCGGGGCAGTATGACGTATTGGGAATGGTTTCGCATTCACCCTCTTGCTGTCCCTGAAAGGGAAAGAACCCGAGCAAAGCGAGGGGGAAAGGGTTTTAACGAACTTTCGAAAACCCCTCAGTCACTTCGTGACAGCTCCCCTAATAGGGGCGCCAAGGAGAATTTGCTTCCTCAAAATCCACTGCGCGTTGGAAAACCACGCTTTTCCATAAGCGCACGCAATTTGCCGCATACCTGCGGCTTCTGCCCTTCTTAAATAATGTACCGCGAGCAGAACCACGCTTCTGCGCTGCGGGACTGCATTTGCGCGATACCTCGCGCTTCGTGTCCGGTGGAACGAACGAGAGGACCACGCGGGTTAAGGCAAAAGAGCGCGTTTCCTCACGGAAATTCTTTTCGAGCGAGCAAAACGCGCCGCATGCGGCGCGTTTTGTGAAGTGAGCAAAGAATTTCGTGAATCTATTTCTGTTGATTTTTCAGCAGATCCCGGATCTCCGCAAGCAGGTCTTCCGTCGTGGGAACGGGCTCGGGAGCGGGTTGTGCGGCAGCTTCCGCAGCTGCGGCTTCCTCTGCGGCTTTCGCAGCCTCCGCTTCGGCAGCGGCCTCTTCCTCCGCCTTTTTTGCCTTGATCGCCTCCGCCCTCTCGTGGACGTGGTTCACCGCACGCACGATGAGGAAGAGCACGAGCGCGATGAGGATGAAGTTGATGATTGCCGTGAGGAATGCGCCCCAGTCGATGTAGATCGAATTCGCGAGGTCGATCTCCGTCGTACTCCCTTCCACAAACGCCTTGTGCAGATAGGTGTAGATGTTCTCCAAGCCCTTTCCGCCCGTGATCAGGAACAGGATCCAGTTGATAACGGGCATCAGGATCTGGTTGGTGAGAGCCGTTACGATCGCGGTGAATGCGCCGCCGATAATGATGCCGACTGCCATGTCGAACACATTGCCGCGCGTAATGAACTCTTTGAACTCCTTGAAGAAGCCCTTCTTTTCTTTTGCCATAAGTGTTACCTCCTAAATTTTTTGATGTTATTGCTCAATCTGCGCCAGTGTTTCGCAGAGGGAAGCCGGGAGAGGCGGAACGTCCAGTTTCCGCTTTGGGTGCCGGGGTAGTTCATCCGGCAGGAGTTGTCCGCCGCGATCAGATCCTGCACGGGAATGATTGCAAGATCGGAGCCGGAGCGGAGCGCCATCTCGAGGAAGGCGCGGGCGAAGTTGGCGGGAGAGGACCCGAGCGGGGCGTTCAGCCCGCAGGCCTTGAGTTCCGCCGCGACGCGGGAGCGGAAGAGGATGAATTCCTCCGAGGAGAGGCTCTTGACGTATCCCGCGACGGTGTCGTTGTCGTGCGTGCCCGTATAGCAGACGCTGTTTGCGGGGAGATTGTGCGGGAGGAAGGGATTTTCCGGGTTCCCGTCGAAGGCGAACAGAAGCACCTTCATGCCGGGGAAGCCCATGCGGCGCAGAAGGGAGCGCACGCCTTCGTCGATCACGCCGAGATCCTCCGCGATGATCCGCGTCTTGTCCTCTCCGAGGCGGCGGAAGAGCCTGTCTTTCGGGCCGTCCTTCCATTCGCCGCTCTGTGCCGTCTCCGCATCCGCGTCGATCTCATAGTAGCGGTCGATGCCGCGGAAATGGTCGATGCGCACGAGGTCGTATGTCCCGAGGGCGTCTTTCAGCCGCTCCGTCCACCAGGCAAAGCCGTCTTTTTCGTGCTCCCGCCAGTTGTAGACGGGATTGCCCCAGAGCTGCCCCGTGGAGGAGAAATAGTCGGGCGGGACGCCGGCGACCTTCTCCGGCGCAAGATCTTCACCGAGCTTGAAGAGCCCGGGATGCGCCCAGACGTCCGCGCTGTCGTAGGCGACGTAGAGCGGGATGTCCCCGATGATCTTCAGCCCCGATGCGCGGCAGAGTTTGTGGAGCTCCTCCCACTGCATCCAAAAGATATACTGCAAAAACTGCCAGAAGAGGTATTCCTCGTGATGTTCGGTCCTGAGCTGCTCGAGCGCGTCCGCGCGGTGCCGTTTCAGGGGCTCCGCCCAATCGCAGAAGCTCCCGCCGTACACCGTCTTCGCGGTCATGAACAGCGCGTAGTCTTCGAACTTTCCCTCCTTGACGAAGGCGCGGAAGCGATCGTCGTCGAAGGGGAAGCGGGAGAAGGCGAGCCGCAAAGTCTCATACCGTTCCCCGTGGAGTGCGCCGTAGTCCACCTTCGCCGCGTTTTTGTACCGCACGCGCAGCGCCTTGAGCTCCTTGGGCTTCAACAGCCCCATCTTCCCGAGCCCGTCGAGGTCGATGAAGTATGGATTGCCCGACATGCAGGAGACGGACTGATAGGGAGAATCGCCGAATCCCGTCTGCACGAGCGGCAGGATCTGCCAATGGGTCGCCCCGCTCGCGGACAGCGCGAGCGCAAAGCGGGCGGCGTCTTTTAAGTTTCCGATCCCGTACTTCCCGGGAAGAGAGGAAATGTGGCACAGGATGCCGGTGCTTTTCGTGGGTCTCATGGCGCGTTATCTGAGCAAAAGGTTCTTCAGGCGGCTGCATGCCTCCGCCGTATTCTCCCGCGTGCCGAAGGAGGTCAGACGGAAGAATCCCTCTCCGTTCTTGCCGAATCCGCTGCCGGGGGTGCCGACGACGGCGGCGTTTTCGAGGAGATAGTCGAAGAAGGTCCAGCTGTCCATGCCGAAGGGGCACTTCATCCACACATAGGGAGAGTTCTTGCCGCCGGTGTAGCCGATCCCGAGCTCCTCGAGACAGGAGAAGATCAGCCGCGCGTTCTCGCGGTAGTAGCCGAGGTTCTCGCGGATCTGCCTCTCCCCCTCTTCGGTGAAGACCGCTGCGGCGCCCATCTGGGTGATGTAGCTCACACCGTTGAACTTCGTCGACTGGCGGCGTGCCCAGAGGCGGTTCAGCGGCGTCCCCTCCCGCACGAGCGAGCGCGGGACGACCGTGTAGCCGCAGCGGACGCCCGTGAATCCCGCCGTCTTGGAATAGGAGCAGAACTCGATCGCGCAGTCCTTCGCGCCCTCGACCTCATAGATGCTGCGGGCGAGGGAGGGATCGGTGATGAAATATTCGTACGCCGCGTCGTAGAGGATGACGGCGTCCTGTGCGAGCGCATACCGCACCCACTCTTTGAGCTGTTCTTTGGAGTATGCCGCGCCCGTCGGGTTGTTGGGCGAGCAGAGATAGATGAGGTCTGCCTTCACGGCGGGATCGGGCATGGGCAAAAAGCCGTTCTGCTCGTTCGCGTCGGCATAGAGGATCTTGCGGCCCGCCATGACGTTGGTATCCACATAGACGGGATAGACGGGATCGGGCACCAAAACGACGTTCTCCTCCGAGAAGATGTCGAGGATGTTGCCGAGGTCGGACTTCGCGCCGTCCGAGATGAAGATCTCGTCCGTTCCGAGCGCGACCCCCTTCCGCGCATAACTGCCTTGGATGGAATCGAGGAGGACGCCGTAGCCGTAGCAGGTCTGGTCGGGGCCGTAGCCCTTGAAGGTCTCGCGGCGGGACATGTCGTCCACCGCTCTGTGCATCGCCTCGATCACGACGGGCGCGAGCGGGCGGGTGACGTCCCCGATCGAGAGGCGGATGACCTCCCTTCCGGGGTGCGTCTTCTGAAATTCGGCGGTCTTCTTGCCGACGGTGGAGAAGAGATAGCTCTCCTTCAGCTGCGAAAAATGGGGATTGATCTTCATCGTTATCTGCGCTCCCTGAAGAGAATGGCATGCCGCACGAATTCGCGGAACAGCGGGTGTGCGCAATTCGGGCGGGACTTGAACTCGGGATGGAACTGCACGGCGATGAAGAAATCGTTCGCGGGATATTCCACCGCCTCGACGAGGGTGCCGTCGGGGGAGGTCCCCGCGATCTTCATGCCGTTTGCCTCGAACGCCTCGCGGTATTCGTTGTTGAATTCGAAGCGGTGGCGGTGACGCTCCGAGACGAGATCGGTGCCGTACGCCTGCTTCATCTTTTCGCCGGTGATCTTGCAGGGATACGCCCCGAGCCGCATCGTCCCCCCCATCTTGACGCCGTACTGGTCGGGCATGAGGTCGATCACCGAATGTTTGCCCTCGGGGAAGAACTCGGAGGAGTTCGCGTCGGGATAGCCGAGCACGTCGCGCGCAAATTCGATCGCGGCGATGTGCATGCCGAGGCAGAGCCCGAGGTAGGGC
>CANPZH010000108.1 GCA_947589335.1 uncultured Clostridia bacterium
CATACCTGCGCCGACGTCACCGTCAAGCAGTACGAACACCTCCTGCGGGACGCGGACTATCCCGGACAGGACTTCTCCGAACGGATGAATGCGGACAGCGAGCACATCTTCCGCGGGAAGGCGGAGCCCTATCTCCTCGGGGCGGAGGACGGAACGGCGTTCCAGCTCATGCGCACGGGCTATTATAAAAAGTGTACGGAAAACGGCGGGCTCGTGCTCTCCGAGATCGTCTCCCTCAAGGACAATTTCAATAAATGACGATGGCATACGCGCCGCCGCAAACGGACATACTGTCTGCGGAGAACGTATGCTGGACGAGAGATCGGGCAGACTGCTCGAAACCATCAACAAACTGTGCGACGGCGGCGGATTCAAGATCGCGGAGGCGGGAGAGCTTTTGTCCTGCTTCCCGCCGGAATGGAACGTCGGCGCGGACGAGCTCGGAAGGATCTTAAGCTATCTCGAAGAACGCCGCTTCATCGACATTCAGTATGCCGAAGAGGGCGTGTATTGCCTCTGCCCTCTGCCCGAGGGCAGATCGTACTTTGAGACGGCGCGCGAGAGGGCGCTCGAAGGGGCGCGGCGGAGGCGGGAACAGTTCCTGCTCGCCCTGCTCGGCGCATTTCTCGGCGCCCTGCTCGGGACGCTCACCGTCCTTTGCATTGCGTTTTTTGCGGGGCGGGTATGATCAGCGACCGTCTCAACCGCAGGGAAAACGAGGTCATGAACGCGGTGTTCGAGCTCTCGGGCGGCAAGGAGCGGTTTCTCGTCTCCCCCGGCGAGCTCGCCGCCGTCCTGCCCTCCGGGGGCGGATACGACGAAGCCGCGCTCGGGCGCACCCTGCGCAGTCTCTCCCTCGACGGCTATTTCGACTTCGTCGAATCGGAGCGGAAGGGAGAGCCCGTCTACGTCATCCACATGCGCGAAGCGGGGCTCGGCTACCGCCGCAGCGGCCGCCAGCGCCGCCGCGCCGTCATGTTCCGCTGGGGCGTCGCCGCCGTCGGGGCGGTCATCACCTTCCTCGTCGGGCTTCTCCTCCGCGCCCTTTTTTCCTGAATCTTCTTGACATAAAAACAAACGTTTGTTATAATGGACGCATATGGAACATGTCGATTTCAAACTGATCGCGCCCTTTGAGCCGACGGGGGACCAACCCGAGGCGATCGAAAAGCTGACGGAGGGCGTCCTCGACGGGATCCGCACGCAGGTGCTCGTCGGCGTGACGGGGAGCGGCAAGACGTTCACGATGGCGAATGTCATCAAGAACGTCGGACGGCCCACTCTCGTGATCGCCCACAACAAGACGCTTGCGGCGCAGCTGTGCGGCGAATTCCGCGAATTTTTCCCCGAGAACCGCGTGGAGTACTTCGTCTCCTATTACGACTATTATCAGCCCGAGAGCTACATCCCCTCGACGGATACTTACATCGAAAAAGATCTCTCGATGAACGACGAGATCGACAAACTGAGAAACGCCGCGACCTGTTCGCTCGGCGAGCGGGACGACGTCATCGTCGTCGCCTCCGTCTCCTGCATCTACGGGCTCGGCGCACCCGAGGAATTTTTCCGCCTCGGGATCTCCCTGCGTCCGGGGCAGCAGATGGACCGCGACGATCTTCTGCGCCGCCTGGTGGAGATCCACTATTCCCGCGGGGACATGGATTTCAAACGCTCCACCTTCCGCGTGCGGGGGGACGTCGTGGAGATCTTCCCCGCGTCCAACTCCGAAGTTGCGATCCGTGTCGAGTTTTTCGGCGACGAGATCGACGCGCTCGGCGAGGAGGACGTCGTCACGGGCAAGGTGATATCGGGCCTGAAGCACGCCGTCATCTTCCCCGCGAGCCACTATGCCGTGGGGAGCGAGCGGCTCGGCTCCGCCCTCTCCATGATCGAGCGTGACCTCGACGGCGAGGTCAAGGCGTTCGAGGACGCCGGCAAGCTGTTGGAGGCGCAGAGGCTCCGCCAGCGGACGGAGCACGACCTCGAGATGATGCGGGAGATCGGCTACTGTTCGGGCATCGAGAACTATTCCCGCTACTTCGACGGACGCTCGCCCGGGCAGCCCTCCTTCACCCTGCTCGACTATTTCCCCGACAATTTCCTCGTCTTCATCGACGAGAGCCATATGACCATTCCGCAGATCCGCGCGATGTACAACGGCGACTACGCCCGCAAGGTCAACCTGGTGGATTACGGCTTCCGCATGAAGTCCGCGTTCGACAACCGTCCGCTCACCTTCGAGGAATTCGACGAGCGGATCCCGCAGCTCATCTGCGTTTCGGCGACGCCCGCGCCCTACGAACTGGAGCAGGCGGGGCAGGTCGTCGAACAGCTCATCCGCCCGACGGGGCTGCTGGATCCCCCCGTCACCGTCAAGCCGACGAAGGGGCAGATCGACGATCTGCTCTCCGAGATCCACACCGTCGTGGGTTCGGGCGGGCGGGTGCTCGTCACCACCCTCACCAAGCGCATGGCGGAGAGCCTCACCGACTATCTGAAGGAGAACGGCGTCCGCGTGAAGTATATGCACTCGGACATCGACACCCTCGAGCGGATCGACATCGTGAACGGGCTGAGGAGCGGCGAATTCGACGTTTTGTGCGGCATCAACCTCCTGAGGGAGGGGCTCGACCTGCCCGAGGTCAAACTCGTCGCCATTCTCGACGCGGACAAGGAGGGGTTTCTTAGGAGCGAGACCTCACTCGTCCAGACGATCGGGCGCGCGGCGCGCAACGCCGAGGGCAGGGTCATCATGTACGCCGACGAGATGACGGGCAGCATGCAGCGGGCGATCGGGGAGACCGAACGCCGCCGCGCAAAGCAGCAGGCATACAACGAGGCGCACGGGATCGTTCCCAAGACGATCGTCAAGGAGGTGAAGGCCTCCCTGTCGATCACCGAAAAACACAAAAAGGCGGGGGAGATCAAGGCGAAGGATATCCCCGAAGAGATCGAAAAACTCAAGGCGCTGATGAAAGTCGCGTCCGCCCAGCTCGACTTCGAGCGGGCGATCGAGATCCGCGAGACGATCGCGGAACTCAGAAAGCGGATGCGCGACAACGGCGCGGGAGGGAAGAGATGAGGATCGCAGTCGATCTCGACGACACGCTGAGCAGGGTCGCAAGGCGGGAGCTCGCGGCGGAATATATCAAGCGGAAGGGCTTGCCGTTCAAACTCGCGCAGCCCGACAGCGCGGAGTTCGTGAAGATCTACGACTGGAGCTATGAGGACGCGACCCGTTTCATCAAGGACGGCGGGATCGTCGCCTTCACCGACGCCGAAGCGCGGAAGGGGGCGCGGGAGACGCTCGCCGCCTGGCGGGCGGCGGGGCACGAAGTCGTCATTCTGACGGGCAGGTTCAAAGAGTGGTTCCCCAATCCCGTCCTCATCAGCCGCGACTGGCTCGAAAAGCGGCATATCCCGTACGATGAGATCGTCGCGGAGATTCCCTTCGGCGAAAAGGGGAGATACTGCCTCGAGCACGGGATCGGGATCCTCGTCGACGACAACGTGGAGGCCTGTCTCGGCGCGCAGGAAAACGGCGTCACCGCGGTGCTCGCGATCGGGCGGCACAACGCGGCGCGCGCGCACGAAGTGCTCTATGGCGGCGCAAACTGGGAACAGATCGGCGCCGCGGTCAAACATATTCTGGCAATGGGCGTATGAAAGACTATCTGTATGTAAAAGGGGCGAAGGAAAACAACCTCAAGAATATCGACGTGAAGATCCCGCGGAACTCTCTCACCGTGTTTACGGGGGTGAGCGGCTCTGGGAAATCCACGCTCGCCTTCGATACGATCTTTGCCGAGGGCCAGCGGCGGTACATGGAGAGCCTCTCCTCGTACGCGCGGCAATTCCTCGGCATGATGGAAAAGCCGGACGTGGAGGCCATCGAGGGGCTCTCTCCCGCGATCTCCATCGACCAGAAGACGACGAGCCACAACCCCCGCTCCACGGTGGGAACGGTGACGGAGATCTACGACTATCTGCGTCTTTTGTATGCCCGTGCGGGCATTCCGCACTGTCCGAACTGCGGCAGGGAGATCTGCCGCCAGACGGTGGACGAGATCGCGGACCGCGTCATGGAGCTCCCCGCGGGGAGCAAGATCCTCGTGAGCGCCCCCGTCGTGCGGGGCAGGAAGGGGGAATATGCCAAGGAACTGCAGGGCTGGCGCAAGAGCGGATACGCCCGCGTCAAGATCGACGGCATCATCTACGACCTGCAGGAGGAGATCAGGCTCGAGAAGAACATCAAGCACAACATCTCCGTCGTCATCGACCGTCTTGTCGTCAAGGAGGGGATCTTAAAGCGGCTCACAGAGAGCCTCGAAACGGCCCTGAAACTCGCGGACGGGCTCGTCGTCATCGAGCGCGACGGCGCGGAGACGCTCTATTCGTCCCGCTATTCCTGTCCCGACTGCGGCGTCTCCATCGAGGAGATCGAGCCCCGTCTCTTTTCGTTCAACACCGTCTGGGGGGCGTGTCCCGAGTGCTCGGGGCTGGGCTTCCGCCAGAAGGTGGACGCCGATCTCATCTGTCCCGACAAGAGCAAGAGCCTCCGCGAGGGGGCGATCAGGATCAGCGGCTGGAACCTCGATTCGTCCGCCGTCACGCAGATGTACCTCGGGGCGCTCGCAAAGCATTACGGCTTTTCGCTGGACGTCCCCGTCAAGGATCTCCCGAAGGAGGTGTACGATCTTCTGATGTACGGCTCGGGCGGCGAAAAGATCGAGCTCGAATACGAGACCCGTTCCTTCCATTCGACCTACAAGAGCGCATGGGAGGGATTCGTCAACAACCTGCAGCGCAGGTATAACCAGACCTCCTCCGAGGGCGTCAAGTGGGACATCGAGCGGTATATGCGCACCTCCGACTGTCCCGTCTGCCGCGGCAAGCGGCTGAAAAAGGAGGCGCTTGCGGTCACGCTCGGCGGGAAGAACATCTACGAACTTTGCGACATGCCGGTGAGCGGGATCGCCGCCTTTTTGGAGGGGCTCAGCCTGACGGCGACCGAGCATGCGATCGCCGACGCCATTCTCAAGGAGATTAGGGCCCGTCTCAACTTCCTCACGGGGGTCGGGCTCGACTATCTCACCCTCACGCGGAGCGCCGCGACCCTCTCGGGCGGAGAGAGCCAGCGGATCCGCCTCGCCACGCAGATCGGCAGCGCGCTCTCGGGGGT
>CANPZH010000109.1 GCA_947589335.1 uncultured Clostridia bacterium
ACTCCCTGCGGGGCATACTGAGGGCAAAGAAATTTGCGAGGGGTTAGGAAGTTTGATTTCATGTAGCCCCGTCGCCCGCCCACGGTCTGCCTTGCACAGACACGAAGCCGCAGGTATGCGGCAAATTGTGTGCGCTTATGGAAAAGCGTGGTTTTCCAACGCGCAGTAATTTTGAGAAGCAGAAGCATTCCCAATTACGTCATACTGAGCGGAGCGTAGCGGAGTCGAAGTATCGCACCTTGTAATAATGCGGTCCATGTTTCGACTACGCTCAACATGACGTATTAAGAACGTCATTCTGCCCCGCGTTTTTTATTACGTCATTCCGAGCCGAAAGGACCTATACGGAGTGCGCATTGATCGTCCGCGAGGAATCCCGTCCTTAGATTCCTCCTCCCTTCGGTCATCGGAATGACGTAGAAGGGGGACGCCGTCGGAATGACGTAGGTATAAACCCTTGCTGTCCCCTTGAGGGGAAAGTGCCTGAGCATAGCGAAGGCAAAAGGGGTGTTACAAAAATGATGACACCCCCTCAGTCGCTCCGCGCCAGCTCCCCCTCAAGGGGGCGCCAAGAGAGCAATCCTAAATACGTCATTCCGAACGAATGTGAGGAATCTCGTCCTTAGATTCCTCCTCCCTTCGGTCATCGGAATGACGTAGAAGGGGGACGCTGTCGGAATGACGTAGGTATAAACCCTTGCTGTCCCCTTGAGGGGAAAGTGCCTGAGCATAGCGAAGGCAAAAGGGGTGTTACAAAAATGATGACACCCCCTCAGTCGCTCCGCGCCAGCTCCCCCTCAAGGGGGCGCCAAGAGAGCAATCCTAAATACGTCATTCCGAACGAATGTGAGGAATCTCGTCCTTAGATTCCTCCTCCCTTCGGTCGTCGGAATGACGTAGGGGGGCGTCGGAATGACGTAGGGGGGTGGCGTTCCAATCACGTCATGTTGCCCCGCGCGAAGTTCTGATACTCTAAGCGCGGCACGAGCGCCAACGGCGCGAAGTTACGCATGTGAGAAATCTCAATCACGTCATTCTGAGCGGAACGAAGTGGAGTCGAAGAATCGCACCTTATTGTAATGCGGTCCACACTTCGACTACGCTACTTCGTCGCATGCGCTCCTCGTGCCGCCCAAGGAACCATGACAGTAGGAAGGCGGGACAGTGTGACGTAAAAAAGAATAGCGGGACAGTGTGACGTAAAAAGAAGGCGGGACAGTGTGACGTAAAAAGGAAGCGGCTCGGGGGGACGTAAAAAAGGAGGCGGCTCAGGGTGACGTAAAAGGGAGTGCACCTCTGCGGGGGACGGCAGGGCGGGACATTTTCCCGTTGGTTTTCCCTTGGCAACCTTTTCCGCTTGACAAGCCCCTCCGGATAGGTTATAATAATCAAAAGTGAAAATTTTGTGAAAGGATGGGTATGGGGAAGAAGCTCTCCAAACAAGTCTCAAAACAGCTGCTGAATATCCTGTTTCTCGTTGCTTTGATCGTGATCACGGTCGTCGTTCTTTTCGCGTGCAACAAGGAGCTCGATTTCAACAGCATCGGAGCCTTTCTCGCACGCTGCAATCCCTGGTGGATCGCGGCGGCGTTCGTCGCGATGGCCTTCTCCGTCCTGTTCGAGGCATTCAGCCTCCACTTCATTCTGCGGGGACTGGGGGAGAAGCCGAAGCTCCTCTCCTCCGTCGTCTATTCGACGGCAGACATCTACTATTCCGCGATCACGCCCTCGGCGTCCGGCGGACAGCCCGCCTCCGCATATTATATGGTAAAGGACGGGATCGGCGCGGGCAAGGCGTCGTTTGCCCTCGTGTACAACCTCATCGGCTACACCTTTGCGATCATCGCGGTGGGGGCGTTTGCGTTCATCGTCCATCCCGAGTATTTCGGACAGATCGACGCATGGTTCGCGCACCTTCTCATCATCCTCGGCTTCGTCTTGCAGAGCCTGCTCCTGCTCTTTTTCATCGGCTGTATGTTCTGGAGCAAGGCGGTCTTAAAGCTCGGGAACGGGATCATCACCCTGCTCGTGAAGATCCGTCTCGTGAAGAAAGAGGAAAAATGGCGGGGAAAACTGAAGGGTGAAGTGGAGAAATACCGCAGCTGTCTGCGGGAGCTCAAGACCCATCCGTTCATTTCGATCGCCAATCTGATCTGCAATCTCGCACAGCGGGTCTGCCAGGTGCTCATCTGCTGTTTCGTCTACAAGGCGGCGGATCCGTCGAGCGGGCTCGTGGAGCTCTTCTGCCTGCAATCGCTCGTTCTGATCGGGTACAACTCCATTCCGCTTCCGGGCGGCGTCGGCGTGTTCGAGTACCTCTATCTGAACATCTATTGCATCAGCTTCCCGTCGGCGCTGATCCTCCCTGCCGTCATGGTGACGAGAGGGATCTCCTACTACATCCGCTTCATCCTGTGCGGAGTCTACACGCTCGGCTATCACGTCCGGCTCATGCACAAGGGTGCAAAAAATACGCAAGAGGAAACAAACGATGTCTCGGAAACTCCCGCAATCACCCCAAACGACGGGGACGAAGCCGAAGGGGAATAACAAACTCTTCGTCGGATTCTGGCATTACGGCGTCATTCTGACCTATCTCTCCGTCGCGGCGGCGATCGTCGGGATCTGCGTCTCCGCGGCCTTCGGGCCCTTCTGGGGGGTCGTCTGCCTCTTCGTCTCGGGCATCTGCGACGCCTTCGACGGCGCAGTCGCCAAGACGAGGCGCACCCGCACCGAGGAGGATAAGCGCTTCGGGGCGCATATCGATTCTTTGAGCGACATCGTCTCCTTCGGCGTGGCGCCGATTGCGATCGGGTTCAACCTCGGCATGAAGGAGTGGTATTTCTATCCCGTATTCGCCGTCTTTTCCCTCTGCGCCCTGATCCGTCTCGCCTATTTTGACGTCACGGAGGAGATCAGGTTCGCCGAGGGCGGAAAGAAGAGGACCTCCTTCGAGGGCCTTCCCGTCACCAACGTCGCGGTGGGGCTTCCCATCTTCTATATCGTCGCGACGATGTTCACCGAGCCCCTCGTCACCTATCTCATCATGGCGGGGTGCTATCTGCTCTTTGCCTTCCTCTTCGTCTTCCGCTTCCGCATGCCCAAGGCGGGACCGAGAGGGCTGTGCATCACGATCGCGATCGTCACCGTGCTCGTCATCGGGCTCGTGCTCATCCGCACGTACGTCTGCAATATCCCGCTTCTGACATGAGAGAGACGCTCCTTCCCAACCATGCCTGCAAGGGGGCACGATTCCTGTACCGGAACCGCTTGGGCGGCGCGGTTCTGAGGATCCTGATCTCCCGTCCCGTCTCCCGCTTTGCGGGAGCGTTTCTCAGCTGTGCGCTCTCGCGGCCGTTCATCGGGCGGGCGGTCAAAAGACACGGGATCGACCTTGGCGACTATCTGCCCGAAAAATACCGTTGTTTCAACGACTTCTTCACCCGCCGCATTCGGCCGGAACTTCGTCCCGTCTCGGGGGAGGAGAACGCGCTGGTCTCCCCCTGCGACGGGTATCTGACCGTCTTCCCCGTCACGGAGGAGGGGACCTTCCGCGTCAAGGGATTCGACTACAGCGTCGAGACCCTTCTGAAAAACCGCGAGCTCGCTTCGGGCTATCTCGGCGGCTGGTGCTTCATCTTCTATCTGGCGGTGGGGGGCTATCACCGCTACGGCTTCCCCGCCGACGGGACCTGCGCGGGGGGGGGTACGTTCATCGGGGGACGTCTCCACACCGTCCAGCCCGTCGCGCTCGAACACCGCAGGATCTTCACCGAGAACTGCCGTGAGTACTCCGTGCTCGATACGGAACGGTTCGGCAGGATCGCGCAGGTCGAAGTCGGCGCGATGATGGTCGGCAAGATCGTGAACGAGGGCAAGCAGCGCTTTGCCCGCGGCGAGGAGAAGGGGTATTTCGAATTCGGAGGGTCGACCGTGATCCTGCTCACCGAGCCTGGGAGGGCGCTTCCCGACCGCGATCTCCTCGAAAACAGCGCAAACCGCCTCGCGACGGCCGTCAAATACGGAGAAAGAGTCGCGATCGGGGTATAAAGAGAAAAATTTTCGGAAATAATCGCATAAAATCGTTGACAGCGGCTTGATAATATGGTATTATTATCAAGCTGTGTCATTATGTGCAGTATAGGGTTGAGACGGGAAGTTACTGAAAAATCGAGGCGGAAAGCCCCTCGGCAGATAA
The DNA here is from genome assembly GCA_947589335.1 of uncultured Clostridia bacterium. Taxonomy (GTDB): domain Bacteria; phylum Bacillota; class Clostridia; order Christensenellales; family Borkfalkiaceae; genus Gallimonas. The sequence continues at coordinate 4,199 of CANPZH010000109.1, forward strand.
TTTCCGTTGACAAGTGTGGGAGCCCGACTCCTGCGACGAACCGAGGCTTTTGCGATGAAACACCGCAAATCCACGCTGTGTTTTTTTGATAGCGGGACCTCGATACGCACGGATGCGTTGACACAAAAAATTTCAGTTCGGAAAAAAGGAGAAAGGAAACATGGCAAGCCAAAAAATCAGGATCAAATTGTCCGCGTACGATCACGAACTCGTCGACCAGGCGGCAAGCAGAATCGTGGAGACGATGCAGAAGGGCGGAGCGAAGATCTCCGGTCCCATTCCGCTTCCCACCGAGCGCGAGATCGTCACGATCCTCCGCTGCCCGCACAAGTATAAGGATTCCCGCGAGCAGTTCGAGATGAGGACGCACAAGCGGATCATCGATATCTATTCCCCCAATGCGAAGCTGCTCGACAGCATCCATCTTCCCGCGGGCGTGGATATCAAAGTCAAGCTCTGAGAGCAAAAAACACAGTTGTAGAAATACTGCTTCAGCGGTATTCGCAAATAAAAAACAGAGAGGAGTGAACTTTATCCATGAATAAAGCAATCATCGGACGCAAAGCAGGCATGACGCAGGTCTTTGCGCAGGACGGGAAAGCGATCCCCGTCACGGTAGTGGAAGCAGGTCCCTGCCCCGTCGTGCAGATCAAGACGGTGGAGTCGGACGGGTACACGGCGCTCAAGCTCGGCTTCGGCGAAACGAGCGAGAAGGCGCTCAACAAGCCCGAACTCGGACAGTTCAAGAAGGCGGGAGTCAAGCCCTGCAGGCATCTCCGCGAAGTCCGCGTCGAGAACGTCGATTCCTATAAAGTGGGCGACTTCGTCAAGGCAGACATCTTTGCGGCGGGCGACAAGGTCGACGTCGCGGGCGTCAGCAAAGGCCACGGCTATACGGGCGTCATCAAGAGATGGAACCAGCACCGTCTGAAGGAAACGCACGGCGTCGGCCCCGTACACAGGGAGCCCGGTTCCATG
>CANPZH010000110.1 GCA_947589335.1 uncultured Clostridia bacterium
CGACGGCGTCCCCGTCCGGGCGGATATGGCGGGAGACGACGATCGTCTGATAGCTTTCGATCTTCTCCAAGATCGCTCTCTTGGTCTCTTCGTTCATACTGCCTCCGTTGTAGCGAGCGCGTCGAGATCGGCAAGCAGCCGCATGGCGGTCTCACGGTCGGGCACGGTGCAGCCGCTCGCTTTTTTGTGGCCGCCTCCGCCGTATTTCACCGCGACCGGATTGATGTTGTAGCGATTGGAACGAAGTTCGGCGTGGACCCCGTCTTCCTCCTCGGTGAAATTGACCCAAATGAACACGCCCTTGATGTCCCGCATCAGCCCCACGAGCCCGGAGGAGACGACGGGGGCGGCGTCGCTGCCCTCGGGAAGATCTTCCATCGCCGTGTAGATGTAGGCAACGTTGTTTGCGGTGAATTTGATCTTGTGCATGTTGTCGGCCTTTTCGATGATCTTGGAGAAGTCTTCGGCGTACAGGTCGTAATAGAGCTTGTTCAGATCGACGGGCTGCGAGAGCAGATACGCCGCCAATTCGAAGGTGCGCGAGGAGGTCGAATCGAACATGAACCGCCCGCTGTCCGTCACCATGCCCATGTAGAGCGCCGTCGCAGACGCCTTCGAGAGCTTCAGCTTGCACGCCTTCGCGAACATGGCGACGAGCCCCGACGCGCTCTCGTAGGTGCTCTCCACAATATCGAGATCGGCGATCTGCTCGCAGTAGAGATGATGGTCAAAGCGGATCGTCTTCTCCGCGGTCTTGTACCGCTCGTCGCAGATCATATGCGACGCCCCGCAGTCGAGGATCACCGCCAGCGCGCCGCGATAGTACTCGTCCGGGACCGTGTCCATCTGCTCGGTGAGGAAGGTGAGGCGCGTCGCCTCATCGCCGACGGCATAGATCTCTTTCCCCGGGAAGTTGTCTTTGAGAAGCGCCATGAGCCCGAGCTGTGCGCCCATGGCGTCCCCGTCCGGATGGGAATGACGGTGGATGATGATCCTGTCGTATTTCCTGATCCAATGCAGGGCTTTTTGAAACAATTTGTTGATATTTTCGCTTTTCATGACAATATTGTACCACAATTTGCGCACTCTGTCAACCGATCGCGCTTTCTCTCGGGATCCCGGCTTGACAAAACTCCGCGCATCCGCTATAATAATTTTGTAACAAGGAGGACGCTATGAGAAAATACAGGATCCGCGTCGGTCTCGATGTGGACGATACGCTCTATGAATGCAATTCCTATGCGGTGTCGATCATCAACAGCCGCCATGCCGACGAAAAGCCTCTCAGGATCGAAGACATCAAGACGTGGGGAGGGAACACCCGGAACGACATCGAACGCATCCGCCTGTTCTCCGATCCGGAATTCGTGCGGACGCAGCCGATCACGGAGGGAGCGCAGGAGTTCGTGCAGAAGCTCTCCGAGATCGCCGACGTCTTCTTCGTCACCGCCGTTCCCGCCTGCTGTATGAGCGCGCGGGCAGAGCGGCTCATCCAAGACTTTCCCGAGATCCCGACGGAGAACATCATCATGGGGAGACGGAAAGACATCATCTCCCTCGATATCATGCTCGACGACGGCGCGCACAATATCTCGAGCTCGCGCGCGGCTTACCCGGTGCTCTTCCGCAAGCCGTGGAATACCGACCTTTCGGGGCTGCTCTCCGTCAACAGCTACGACGATTTCCTGCACTTCTGCGAAATGGTCCGCAATTCCTTCTCCGAAAACTTCCCGCGGCTGAAGGATGGGGGAGTGCTCTGCCTCGTGGGGCCCTCCGGCTCCTCCAAAACGGAGATCGCGGGCGGGCTCACCGCGCTCGAAGGATTCGAAAAGCCCCTCACTTCCACCACGCGCCCCCGCCGCAAGACGGAGGATGAAGACGCCTACCGCTTCATCAGCGAGGAGCAGTTCCTCGACGAGATGAGGGCGGGCAGCTATATCGAGACCACCGTCTACAGCGGCTACCACTTCGGTACCTCGGAGAAGGACATCGCGCCCATCGTTGCGCGCGGCAACGTCGCCGTCATCCCGATCGACATCTGCGGCGCGATCACCCTGAAAAATCTCTACCGCCAGCGCGCGATGCTCGTGTTCACCCGCCGTGACCGCGCGGAGGCGATCAAGAGCATCATCATGAGGGCGATCGACCTCGACGACAAGACGAGACGGATCATGTCGCTGGACTTCGAATACCGCAACAGCGAGGTCTGCGACGTGGAGATCAACGTGGGGGACAACGTGCAGGCCGCGATCGACAAGATCGTCGAACTCGTTCACCAGGGATAACAAGGCGCAAAAAGAGGATCGTTCATTCGCCGCCCCGGCGCGGCATAGAATGGGATATGAATCCTCTTTTTTTGTTGCGCGACTGCCTTGCCCGCGCCTTTGCGCGGAAATGGATCCCCGCAGCCCTCCTGATCCTGTTTTTATCAAGTACTGTGTGTGGCATAGTATTCATCAAGACGCCCGTCTTTTACGAATATCATCTGCGGGTGTGCGACCGTTTCCTCGACCGCGTGGTCTACTCGGACAGGAGCGTCTTCCTCATCTTCCTTGAGCGGGGCGCGGGCAACCTGCTCCTCCTTGCTTTGATCCTCGCGGGAGGGATCCATCCCGCCGCTCTGCTCCTGCCCGCCGTCGTCGTCGCCTACCGCGCCTATCTCTTCGGCGGTACCCTTGCCATTCTCTTCACCGTCTACGGCGCTTCGGGCGCGTTCGTCGCCTTTGCGCTCTATCTGCCCGTGCAGATCGCCGTCTGCGCCGTGCTCCTTATCGCGTCCGCGCTCTCCTTTGCACGGGCGTTTTGTTTCCGCTTTTGCGGGGCGGATCTCAAAGGGCTCCTTTCGGACTGTCTTGCCCTTGCCGCGGCGCTTTTTGCGGCGGGTCTTATCGAAATGCTCCTGCTCGGCGCGCTCTTTCATCCTCTCGGCAATCTCATTTGATAGGTCCCGTGTATTTTTCACAAAACCGCGCAAACTGCGGATATGAAGAAAATGATTTTATCTGCGGCGCTGGCGGGGGTGCTCCTGCTCGCGCCCATCGGAACGAGATACGCCGCCCGCGCGGAGGAGCCCCTTGTCAGCTGCAAGGCCGCATACCTGAGCGACTTCGACAGCGGGACCGAGGCCTACGCCCTGCATGAAACGGAGCGGCTGCCGATCGCGAGCATGTGCAAGATCATGACCCTGCTCCTCGGGTTCGAGGCCGCCGAAGAGGGGGAGCTTAGCTACGACGAGATGATCCCGGTCAGCGAAAACGCCTCGGGCATGGGGGGATCGCAGGTCTTCCTCGGAAGCGGGCTCTCCTACCCCGCGGAGGAGCTGATGAAGAGCATCGCCGTCTGCTCCGCCAACGATTCCTGTGTGGCGCTTGCCGAGAGGATCGCGGGGTCCGAATCCCTCTTTGTGGAGAAGATGAACGAGCGCGCGAGGGAGCTCGGAGCGGAAAATACCCTGTTTGCCAACTGCACGGGGCTCCCGAAGGAGCCGCAGTACTCCTGCGCGAAAGACGTCGCGCTCATGCTCCGCGAACTCCTCAAACATCAAAAATATTTTGAGTTCTCCCGCGTATGGTTCGAGGACTTCCGTCACCCGGACGGCAGAACGACGTCGATGACGAACACGAACAAGCTCATCCGCTTTTACGACGGCTGCGACGGCGGCAAGACGGGATTTACCAACCAGGCAGGGTTCTGCCTCGCGGCGACCGCAAAGCGGGGAGAGATGCGGCTCATCTCCGTCGTCATCGGCGCGGAGAGCTCCGCGGCGCGGTTCGAAGGGGTCAAGAGCCTGCTGAATTATGCCTTTGCGGCCTTCGAGAGCCGCAAACTGCTCGAAGCGGGGGCTCCCATCGGGGAACGGCTCGCGGTGCGCGGGTGTAAACAGAGGGAGATCGAGGTCTGCGCCGAAACGCCTCTTGCCCTGTTCTGCAGAAAGGGCGAGGAACCGGATGCGGACGTCGAGATCAGGCTCGACGGATCCGTGAAGCCGCCCTTCGGCAAGGGGACGCCGGTGGGCGAGGCGGTGCTCTACCGCAGCGGGGTGGAGGTCGCAAGATGCAGGCTCCTTGCCGCCGAAGCCGCCGAGAAATTCTCCTGGGGAGAGGCATACCGCGAGATCGCGAGCAAGTGGAATTAAATACTATGCGTGACATAATACGGAAAAACGGCCTGTTTTTCGGGCTGTTTTTCCGTATTTTCTTGACCGCGCGGGAAGAACGTGCTATAATTCTCGGTATGAATACCCGAGAAACACTGTATATCAACGAAAAAGGACATCTGACGATCGGCGGCGCAGACTGCACAGAACTTGCCGCGGCATTCGGCACGCCGCTCTACGTCTTCGACGAGGACTATATCCGCCGCATGATGCGGGTCTACAGAGACGTATTCGAGCAGGATTACAACGGAAACGGGCTCGTCTTGTACGCCTCCAAGGCATTTTCCTGCGAGGCGGTCTACGCCATCGCGAGACAGGAAGGGATCGGCGCGGACGTCGTCTCCGGCGGAGAGCTCTACACCGCGATGAAGGCGGGATTCCCCGCCGAACGGATCTGCATGCACGGCAACAACAAGCTGCCGCGGGAGATCGCCTACGCCCTCGACTGCGGCGTGGGGACCATCGTGCTCGACGCCCGCACGGAGGCGGATGAACTCGAGGCGCAGGCAGCGGCGCGGGGCAGACGGCAGGACGTGCTCATCCGCATCAATCCCGGCGTGGAGGCGCACACCCACGCCTATGTGCAGACGGCCACCCCGGACTCCAAGTTCGGCTTCTCCGTCGCAAACGGCGCAGCGGAGGAGATCACGCGGTATGTCCTCGGCAAACCGCATCTGCGGCTGCGGGGATTCCATTGCCACATCGGCTCGCAGATCTTCGAAAAGCAATCCTTCTGCTTAGCGGTGCAAAAGTGCCTGAAATTCGTTGCGGACGTCCGGGGTCTTCTCGGCTTCGAGGCGGATACGCTCAACCTCGGCGGGGGATTCGGCATCTGGTATGCCGACGGCGATCCCAAGATCTCCGCGGAGGGATATGCGGACTATCTGAAAGCGCTCATCGCCGCGGTCAGGGAGGAATGCGGAAGATACGGCCTCAAAGAGCCGCGGCTCATGATCGAACCCGGC
>CANPZH010000111.1 GCA_947589335.1 uncultured Clostridia bacterium
GCTCTCTTCATTGCAGCCCACGATGAGTTTTATCTTTTTGGAGGGAACAAACCCCTCGTCTTTGAGCCGTTTGAGGGCATAGAGGCAGCAGATCGCTGGCCCCTTGTCGTCCATCGTGCCCCGTCCCCAGAGCTTTCCGTCCGTGATCTCGCCCTTGAAGGGCCTCTGCGTCCAACCGTCTCCCATGGGGACGGTGTCGAGATGGCAGAGCACGGCGAACTCCTCGCCCTCGCCGAAGATGACGTCTCCGGCGAAGTTCTGGTAGTTGTGCGTCTCGAACCCGAGAGACGCCGCCAGCTTCAGAAAATGCTCCAGACAGTCCGCAACGCCCTTCCCGAACGGGTATTTCTTCGAATGCTTTGCAAGAGCGGAATTGAAGCCAACGCTTTCGCGGATGCCCTGTACCGCTTCGTCAAAATAATCAGGCATAATTCAACTCCTTCGGAGCGCGTATTTTCCGATCCTGCGCGTTCTGCCTGGTATTGTAGCACAGGGCGGGGGAGTTGTCAATGTACAATTTGCACAAGAAAAAAGCACAGTTAAAAATTTTTGCCGCCCCCCCAAAGCGGTCATCTTTCGAGGGTCCCTTTCATCTTTTCCACCGCGAGGGCGCGGCTGTCGCACCCCGTCTTTTCGTAGATGGAGGAGATGTAGTTGCGCGAAGTCCCGTCCGAGAGCTTGAGCGCCGCCGCGATCTGTTTGTTCGTGAATCCCTCGCAGAGCATGAGCGCGATCTCCACCTCGCGGTCCGAGAAGCCGTAGGCGCGTTTGAGCTTGATCTCGCGGTCGCTCGAGACCATGCGCGCCGCGTCGGCGATCCTCCGCGCGATCTTGGCGGGCAGGATGGTATCTCCCGCATAGGCGTTCTTGATCGCGTCGATCAGCGTTGCGGCGGAGGTGTCTTTGAGCAGATACCCGCTCGCGCCGTTGTTGATGGCGCTCAGAATGTAGTCGCTGTCGTCGAAGGTCGTCAGAACGAGCACCTTCACGTCGGGGTGCCTGCGCTTGATCTCCCTCGTCGCGATGACGCCGTTCATATTGGGCATGCGGATGTCCATGAGCACGACGTCGGGGGAGAGCTCGTCGGTGAGCCGCACGGCTTCGGCGCCGTCTTTGGCGATGCCCGTCACGGTGATGTCGGGGCAGCTCTCGAGCACGCTCTTCACGCCGTCCGCAAGGATCGCCTGGTCGTCTGCGAGTATGACCGTAATCTTCATAAGGTACCTCCATGATCGTCCGCGGGAAGGGTGAGATGGATCTCGAATCCCTCCCCGGGTTCGGTAACGAATGCAACTTCTCCGCCGAGGCTCTCCGCGCGCCCGCGCATGCCCGAGAGCCCGAATCCCTCCCTGAGGGACTTGAGATCCATGCCCGTGCCGTTGTCGGTGAGCAGGAAGCGGATCTTGCCGTTCTCCTCCTTGAGCTCGAACCAGAAGGCGGTCGCGCCGCCGTGGCGGAGCCCGTTGGAGATGCCCTCCTTCAGCGTATTGCACAGAAAGCGGCTCTTTGCCTCGCACAGGGAGATCTCATCCACGCTGTGGCGGATGGTGACCTCGGTGCCGTCGGTAGACTCGTTCACGATCTTCATCAGCGCGTCTTTGAGGGAGGTCTGCCGCTCGTAGCCCGAGAGCAGATGGACGCTCTCGCGGAGCTCCTCGAGCGCGTGCTTTGCCTGAAGGTTTGCCGCACACAGCTTGCGCTTTGCGTCCTCGGGATCGCTGTCGAAGACGACCTTCGCCGCCTCCGTCTGCATGATGACGGTCGTGATGGAGTGCCCCGCCGTGTCGTGGATGTCCTTTGCGATGCGCTGCCGCTCCTCGAGCGCCGTCACCGCCTGCAGGTCCTGGTTCGCCTGCTGCAGCTTGCGGTTGCTCTCGTTGAGCTCCTCGAGCACCTTGGCGATCTCCACGTTCTTGCGGTAGATCTGCAGGGCGAAGTTGACGATCAGAAAGTGCATCACGAGGATGAGAAGGTCGTTGAAGGCGCTGGAGATGAGCCCGCCGACGTCGAGATCCTGCCCCTTGATCGCATTGGAGACCGCGAACATGACGAGGAAAAGGACGATACTGCACACGCCCATCACGATGCTCCCGGTCAGATTCTCGTGCGCGAAGTAGAATTCGGTCAGAATGACGATGTAGAGTGTGGAGATGAGGGTGCCGTTCGTGAAGTAGGTGAGGACGAGCAGGAGGAGGGTGTCGAGCACATAGCAGGCGATCTTTTGCGAGAACTTCTTGAGCCCCCAGATCTTCACGGCGTTCTCGGCCGTGAGGACGATCTCCGTCGGAATGATCACCCAGAGGGCATAGACGCCGGCGACCTCCCCGCGGCTCAGGGCGGCGATGATGATCTCCACCACGATGAGCAGGCAGAAGGCGACGATCTTGCCGTAGCGGATGAAGTTCGTGAGGAAGTGTGCCGAGGTAAAATCGGGAAAAGTTTTCACGTGCGCTCCTGTCGGCTCAGCAGCCGTTCGATGTTGGCGGGGTCGAGGATCTTCTCGAGACGGTTTTCCATGCGGTAACTGAAGATCCCATGCGCGCTGTAGATCACATGGTCGTACAGCGTCGCGTTGTTCAGGGAGCAAAGACAGTGCATCTTTGCGGTGAAATCGTCGTCCGCGGAGGACGGCGTGCTGTTGCAGTAGGGGTGGTTGTGGGCGATGATGACCGCCTGCGGGTGAAATTCGGTGAAGAACTTCATGATCTCGTCCGTCATGACGAGGACGGTCCCCGTGTCGTGGGAGGTGAAGCTGCGCTTTCCGACGACGCGGAACCCCGAGTCGAGGGCATACAGTTCGCCGACCTCGGTCTCTCTGCCCGCGAACCGCTCCTCGACGAAGCGGAAGAGCTTTTCATAGGTGAAGACGTAGGGTTTTTCCTTCGGCGCGCAGCTGCGGAGACGTTCAAAGATGAGGGAGAGGGATTTCAGGTGACCCGCCGCGGCTCTCCCGATCCCGGGGACGGCGAGGAGCTGTTCGTAGCTTGCCGCAAACACGCCCTGCAGGCTCCCGAACGCGTCGAGCAGTTCATGCGCCGTGCGGTTGGTGTTCACCCGCGGCAGGCAGGCGTAAAGTAAAATTTCCAGTAACTCGTGATCCTGCAGACTGTCCTCCGGATCCCGCAAGCGTTCCAGCATGCGCTGTCTGTGTCCTTCGTGCATATCTTCATTCTCTCGTGTGTCGTGTTTTCGGCTATCAGTATAACATATCCGCACGGAATTTGCAAGCGTTCTCGCTTTCCCGCGCGGCAGAGCATACGGCGGAACGGGGAGGGGGCGCCCTGCGGCGATCGCCGCAGGGCGCCCCCCTCGGGCACCGGAGCCGCCGGCTATGGCAGGCATGCAGTCCTCCGCCTCCCACTGCGGGGAACGCGCGCCGCGCCCGCGGTCAAACCGTTTCGAGATTGATGAGCGAGGAGTTGCCGCTCTTGCCGTTCGGCGTCCCGCCCGTGATGACGATGACGTCTCCCTTTTTCACGAGCCCCGAATCCTTCGCCGCCTGCTTCGCAAAGTGGAACAGGACGTCCACGGAGTTGTATTCCTCGCTCAGGGCGGGATAGACCCCCCAGCTGAGGGCGAGCTTGCGGTAGCTCTTTTCGTCCGTCGTCATGCCGATGATGTCGATCATGGGGCGGAAGCGGGAGACCATCTTCGCCGTCCCGCCCGTGCGCGTGCAGACGACGATCGCCTTTGCGTGCACGTCGCGCGCCAGAAGACATGCGGAGTGGGACAGCGCGTCCGAAAGATTCTTGATGAGATAGTCGCTCTCGTCGACGGTCTGGATATATTCGGGGCGGTTCTCCGCCTGTTCCGCGATCTTTGCCATCGCCTTGACCGCGAGGACGGGATACATGCCCGCCGCGGTCTCGCCCGAGAGCATGATCGCGCTCGACCCGTCGTAGACGGCGTTCGCGACGTCCGAGATCTCCGCACGGGTGGGGCGGGGCTGCTTGATCATGGATTCGAGCATCTCGGTCGCGGTGATGCAGCGCTTGCCCGCCACGCGGCACTTGGTGATGATCATCTTCTGGATGTCGGGGAGCTCCTCATAGGGGATCTCCACGCCCATGTCGCCGCGGCCGATCATGATGCCGTCGGAGACCTTCAGGATCTCGTCGAGGTTGTTCACGCCCGCGCGGTTCTCGATCTTGGCGATGAGGTCGATGTCGGTGGAGCCGTTGGCCTTGAGGAATTCTCTCACGTCGATGATGTCCTGCGCCTTGGAGACGAAGGAACAGGCGACGAAGTCGACCTGATGCCCGATCCCGAAGAGGAGATCCTGTTTGTCCTGCTCGGAGAGATAGACGAGGTTGAGCTGCTTTTCGGGGAAGAACATGCTCTTGCGGTTGCTCAGTTCCCCGCCGATGACGACTTTGCAGATGACGTCCGGCTTTTTGACCGCGGTCACTTCGAAGACCATCAGCCCGTTGTTGAGCAAGATCTTGTCGCCGGGGTTCATGTCCTCGCAGATCCCCTTGTAGGAGACGGACACGCGGTGTTCGTCGCCCTCGATCTCCTCCGTCGTGAAGGCGAACTCATCGCCCTCGTTGAGGAAGATCTTGCCGTTTTTGAAGGTCTTGATCCGGAATTCGGGGCCCTTGGTATCCAAAAGGATGGGCAGGGGAATGTTTTTCTCCTCGCGCACTTTTTTGATGGTCGCGATCTTTTGCGCGTGTTCCTCGTGCGTCCCGTGCGAGAAGTTAATCCTCGCGACGTTCATGCCCGCGTCCGCCATCGCCGCGATGATCTCTTCCGTCTCGGAGGCGGGACCGAGCGTACAGACGATCTTTGTCTTTTTCATGTTCCTTGAATCCCCCTGAAAAATATTTCGGCTCTATTTTATCATATTCTCCGAAAAATACAAGACCTTTTCCGAAATTTGTGCTATAATGATTGCGATCCGAGCGGGCTACGCGGCCGCGGCGCGAGTTTTCGCGATGAGGAAAGTCCGGGCATCACAGGGCAGGACGCCTGATAACGTCAGGTGAAGGCGACTTTAAGGAAAGTGCAA
>CANPZH010000112.1 GCA_947589335.1 uncultured Clostridia bacterium
GTTGAGGTTTTCGTCGATGAACCGCTCGTAGTGCCCGAGGTCGAGGTCGGTCTCCGCCCCGTCCTCGGTGACGAACACTTCGCCGTGCTGGAAGGGGCTCATCGTCCCCGGATCGATGTTGATGTAGGGATCGAGCTTCTGGGAGGCGACTTTGTAGCCGCGCATCTTCAGAAGTCTGCCGAGGGACGCGGCGGTAATCCCCTTGCCGAGCCCCGAAACGACGCCGCCCGTTACGAAAATATATTTCACCATCTTCTCACCTCAATCCTTTTCTTCGCCGATCTCCGCTTCGCCCGTGAAAGCGAACTCCGCGGGCCCCGTCATGCTGACTTCTCCGCCCGCATACACGATCTTCAGATCGCCGCCGCGGAGATGCACGGTGACCTCGGCGCCCTCCTCCGAATAGCCCCCGAGGACGGCCGCGACGGCGGCGGCGCATGCGCCCGTGCCGCACGCCCACGTCTCCCCGCTCCCCCGCTCGAAGACGCGCATTCTGAGCTCGTTCGGGGCAAGCGGCTGTACAAATTCGGTATTCACCCGCTCGGGAAAGGCGGGATGCCGCTCGAAGAGCGGGCCGATCTTTTCGAGATCGAGCTCATACGGATCGCCCCCGAAGACGACGCAGTGCGGGTTCCCCATCGAGACGCAGGTCACGCGGTAGGTCTTCCCCTCCACCTCGAGCGGGACGCCGACGGCGCGGTCTTTTCCGAGCAGCACGGGGATCTCGGACGGCGTGAGGACCGCCCTCCCCATTCCGACCGTCACGGAGACCACCTTTCCGTTCTCCGTCTTCAGGCGCAGCTCCTTCACGCCGGAGAGCGTCTCCACCGTGAGGACCTCCTTGCGGATCCCGAGGACTTCATATAAAAATTTGCCAACGCAGCGGATACCGTTGCCGCACATCTTTCCCTCGCTGCCGTCGGCGTTGAACATGCGCATCTTTCCATCCGCGATCTCGCTTCCGCACACCAAAATGATGCCGTCTCCCCCCACCGAAAAATGGCGGTCGGAGAGCCTCACGGCAAGACGGGCGGGATCGGGCAGATCCTCCTTCGTACAGTCGAAGTAGATGTAATCGTTGCCGATCCCGTGCATTTTCCAGAATTTTCTCTTCATAACCGGATGACGGCGTCCCTCTCCGCGCCGACTGCGACATAGGAGATCTTGCAGCCGCATGCCTCTTCCAGAAAGGCGATGTATCCGAGCGCCTCTTTGGGAAGATCCTCCTTTTTGCGGCACTTCGTGATGTCGCAGTGCCAGCCCTTCACCTTTTCGAAGACGGGCTTGCAGCGCCCGAGCGCGTCGGGATAAGGGAAGTCGCGGATGACGGCTCCGTCGAGTTCATAGGCCGTGCAGACCTCGATCTCCTCATAGATCGAGAGGATATCGAGCTTGGTGAGGACGACCTCGTCCGCGCCCTGGCAGCGGATCCCGTAGGAGGAGGCGACGACGTCGAAGGGGCCGACCCTTCTCGGTCTGCCCGTCGCCGCGCCGTATTCCCCGCCCGCCGCGCGGAGCTTCTCCGCCTGCTCGCCGAAGTATTCCGCCGTGAACGGGCCCTCGCCCACGCAGGAGGAGTACGCCTTCATGACGCCGACCGTGCGGTCGAGCTTGAGGTTGGGGACGCCCGCGCCGATGGGCGCATAGGCGGCGATCGTCGAGGAGCTCGACGTGTAGGGATAGATCCCGAAGTCGATGTCGCGGAGAGCGCCGAGCTGTGCCTCGAACATGATCTTCTTCCCCTCCCGGTTCGCGCGGTTGAGGTAGAGACCGACGTCGCAGATGTATTCTTTGAGCGGTTCTCCGTAGGTCTTGAAATATCCGATGACCTCCTCGGCGGAGACGGGCTCGTGCCCGTAGCCCCTCTCGACGGTCAGATTCTTCCACTCGACGATCTCCTTCACCCGCTCATAGAGACGGTCGGGATGGAGGAGCTCGCCCATGCGGAACGCCTTCTTCATGTACTTATCGGCGTACACGGGCGCGATCCCGCGGCGGGTGGAGCCGAACTTCTTGTCCGCGAGCCGCTCCTCTTCGAGACAGTCCAAAAGGACGTGATAGGGCATCGTGATGATCGCCCTGTCGCTGATCTTCAGATTCTCCGGGGTGATCTTCACCCCCTTCTCACGCAGACGGCAAGCCTCCTCGTGCAGATGGCGGATATCGACCGCCATGCCGTTGCCGAGGACGTTCACGACGTTCTCGCGCAGGATCCCGGAGGGTAGCAGGTTGAGAATGAACTTCCCGCGCTCGTTGATGACGGTGTGCCCGGCGTTGTTCCCGCCCTGATAGCGGCAGACGACGTCGTAGTCGGCGGAAAGCATGTCGACCATCTTTCCCTTGCCTTCGTCTCCCCAGTTGATGCCACAGATTACAGTCAGCATTTTTTCTCCCGTACGGGCAAAGAACTTCCCCCAAAAAGGGGCGTTTTTGCCCTAAGCAAAATACAGTTCATTATACAATAGATATGGGGAGAAAGTCAAGCCGTGAGGGGAAATTTCCGTGAGAAACCGACAAATATTTTCCCTTCCTTCCCGCCCTCCCCCGAAGGAGGGGCAAAACTCAGCCCGAACGATCATATCCTGCAAGCTATTACCAAATTTTTGCAAAAAATTTGCACAAAGGGATTGACAATTCCTTGAAAATGGGGTAAAATCGAATAATAAATTATGATGAAGAGGAGGAAATGAGAATGTACTGCAGAGACTGCGGAGAAAAACTGACGCTCAGATTCCTCGAAAACGAAGGTCTGGTCCCTTACTGTCCGAAATGCGACAAATTCAAGTTCCCCTTCTTTCCCGTGGCGGTGTCGATGACGGTCGTCAACCGCGGCGAGACGAAGGTGCTGCTTGCCCGTCATGTCGGCGATAAGGACTACAAACTGTTTGCGGGGTACATCAAAAAGGGCGAGAGCGCGGAGAAGGCGATCGTGCGGGAGCTGAAGGAGGAGACGGGGCTGAATGCGGTCAAATGGCGCTACCACGCCTCCCGCTATCACGACGCGAAGGATCTTCTGATGCTCAACTTCATCGTTCAGGTCCACGAGACGGAGACGATCGTCCCCGGCGAGGAGATCGAAGAGACGCGCTGGTGCCTGCCCGACGAAGCCCGCGCGATCATCCGCAAGGATTCGACGGCGGAGTACTTCCTCACCGGCGCCCTGAATGAATTCAACAAGAAAAAGTGACAAAAACGGCGGCAACCTTGCCGCCGTTTCTCGTTGCAACAAAATGTTTCAGGTGTAATTTTCGCGGAGCCATTCCCGCCAGCCGGCAACGATCCCTTCGAAGTCCGTCTCCCCGATCTTCGCCGTCCCGTAGTTGCGGTTGACCTCCAGAAGACCCTCCATGCCGTAGACGGACATCAGGTAGTGCACGAAGGAGACCCTCAGAGGATGATAGGGAGAGGGGATAGACGGCGTCGCGTCGTCGCCCGCGAAGAGCCCCGCGCAACAGAGGAGAAAGCCGAGGGCGGAGAAGTCCTCCTCCGTCGCCCTGCCGAACCGCCTATCATAGACGTCCGCAGCGGCGCGGACGCGCTCCCCGCCGTCCTCCGTCACGATCCCAGCCTCCTCATAGAGCAGATCGCGGACGGTCCTCCCCTCATAGGCCCAATAGAGGCTGAGGCGGGTCCACGGCGCATGGGCGGAGCGGAAGGAAAAGTACTGGGCGATCGCCTCCTCGAGGGGATAGCCTCCCGCGCCGCGGGCGTAGTGGGTGACCATGTGGGTCACCTCGTGCGCGAATGCGCCCACGGAGTTGCAGGCGATGAGATTGCGCTCGGGGTAGGTGACGCCCGAGGACGTGATGGGCAGGAACTTGTTCCCGAAAAAAACGTTCACGGGCTCGGGGAAGCCGCCGTACCCGAAGAGCTCCGCCGTCTCGCGCAGGTACGCCTCCCCTTCCCCGGCAAATGCCGTGAGCACGGGGTAGTCGTAGGAAAACTCTTCGAAATAGCAGCGGTCGCGGAAATCGCGGGAGAAATAGAGGCGGAGATCCGCCGTCTCGATCTTCACGGGGAACGCCGTGTCCCCCACGCGGAAGCGGTAGGCGGGAACGGTCACGCCGCGGCGCGCAAAGATCTCCTCCCAGTCGGAGACGCCGCTTGCGAGCAGCTCCTCCAAGGAACGCCCGTCGAGGAAGTCCCCCGCGACGGCCGCCGCGAGCTCCCACGCCGCCTTCCGCGTCTTCTTGTCCGCGCCGTCCTCCGTGAAGAGCGGGTACTCAAGCTCCGTGCAGCCGTCCGATCGTTTGGAAGGATCCCGCCCGCCGGAAGCTCCGCCGAGCAAAACGGCGCATGCGCCCGCATAGACGCCGAACGGCAACCGCTCGCCCGCACACTCCGCAAGGTAAGTCCCGCCGATCAGCTCCGCACTGTCGCCGGGATCGACCCAGAATTCGGTCTCGTTCGCATGGGTCATGGCCTCCTCCGAGAGATAGACGGGCTTTTCGATCGCGAAGAGCTCGCTCAGACGAAGAACTTTCCCGATGCCGTCGTCCACCTTCCCTCCGCTCATGTCCGATTCATAGTAGAAGGAGATCCCCCCTTCCACGGCGAGACGGTCGAAGCGGTAGACGTGGGAGGTCGGACGGAAAAAGTAGCCCTCGTACTCCGCCTCGTACTGAAGCGGAGAGGTGCATTCGGTGTATGCGTATTTCGAATCGCAGCCCGCAGACCCTACGGCCGCGGCGAGGAGCAGCCCCGCTGCCAACGCAAGGGAGATCGTCCGTTTCATGCCCTTCCTCCGCCTCCATTTTAGCACACCGCCCCGGATTGTCAAGCCCTTTCCCTCTCTTTTCTCTTTTAGACACCGCCATTCTGCTGTCATGGTTCCTTGGGCGGCACGAGGAGCGTATGCGACGAAGTAGCGAAGTCGAAGGGGCACACCGCATTCTATTCCCCTACGTCATTCCGACGACGTTCTCCCCTACGTCATTCCGACGACGTTCTCCCCTACGTCATTCCGACGACGTTCTCCCCTACGTCATTCCGACGACGTT
>CANPZH010000113.1 GCA_947589335.1 uncultured Clostridia bacterium
CCGCAGCTATCGGCGATCTTCTCGGCGAGGCGGAACATGAACCTGCGCAGGAGGGTGACGTTGAGCTCGGCGGCGCACTTTGCGTGGATCTCCTCCTGGATGTGCGCGACGTTCAGCGTCGTCAGCTTGCCCGTCATCGAATACCGCGAGAGGATGCGCGCCAGCTCTTTGACCTTCTCCTTCGCGCCGTCGTTCGTATAGGGATAGCTGTGGAAGTGCAGAAGCTCCACGCTCATCCCCCGCTTTGCCATCATATAGCCCGCGACGGGAGAGTCGATCCCGCCCGAGATCATGAGGATCCCCTTCCCCGAGGAGCCGACGGGCATGCCGCTGCACCCCCTCTCGAAGGTGCCGAACACGAGCGCGGTGCCGTTCTCGCGGAGGTCGATGCAGACGGTGTGCTCGGGCTCGTGGACGTCCACTTTCAGGGCGGGGAACTCGTCGAGCAGCCGTCCGCCGATGTGGGCGTTGATCTCCATCGACGTCATGGGATAGCGCTTGTCCGCGCGGTGGGTGTTCACCTTGAAGGTGCCGCTCTTCGGCGCGACCAGCGCTGCGGCGGAGTAGATGTCGCCGAGCGTATTCGGCACGCACAGCCCCACGGAGTAGGAATGGACGCCGAAGACCCGCGAGATTCGGTCGCAGATCTCCTCCGTGCGCCCTTCGTCGAAGGCGGCGACGAGATACCGCCCGCTCGTGCGGTGCAGTTCGTGCCTGAGCCCCTTGAGCGACCGTTCGAGGTTGACGCCGAAGAGCCGCTCGAAATAGCCGCGGTTTTTGCCTTTCAGATGGATCTCCGCATAGCGGATGATGATCACTTTTTCCATGATTACAGTCTCTCCCGGTATTCTCTTGCGCTCCCGTTGAGCGCCTCCGCAGCCGCCGCGATCTCCTCCCCGTCCGTCTCGGGGGAGAAACTCAGGCGGAGCACCCCGTCGAGGGCGGCGCCGTCGTATCCGCATGCCTCGAGCACGCGGCTGTGCGGCTTCTTCGAGGAGCATGCGCTCCCCGTGCCGACGATCGTCCCGCGGGCTTCGATCATGCGCTGGAGCACCTCGCCGCGCATCCCCCGCGCCGTCACCGTAAGAATGTAGGGCGAACCCTCCGCGGGGGAAATGCGGGAGAAGAGGGAGCTGTCGAGCTGCGCCCAGAGCGCATCCCTGAGGCGCAGGAGCCGCTCCCCGTCCGCCGCGAGCGAAGAGAATTTCTTCTCCGCCGCAAAGCGGAAATCGAGGATCCCGAGCACGTTCTCGGTGCCGCTCCGAAGGGTCCCCTCCTGTCCGCCGCCGAAGATCTGCGGGGAGAGCGCAAGCCCCTTCCCCTTGATCAGCGCGCCCGTGCCCTTCAGCCCTCCGATCTTATGCGCGCTCACGGAATAGAGGTCGATCTCTTTCCCCAGCCGCACGGGGATCTTCCCGAACGCCTGCACGCCGTCGCTGTGGAAACGGCAGCGCGGGTTTTTCTCCTTGACCCGCCGCGCGATCTCCGCGATATCGTTGACCGCGCCCGTCTCGTTGTTGACGTGCACGACGGAGACGAGGCTCGTCTGCCCGTCCACAAGGGCGGAAACTTTTTCGGGATCGACGCTCCCGTCTCGGTTGAGCGGGGCAAACCGCGGCTCTATGCCGCGGTTTTTGAGTTCGGTGAAGCACCGGTACACCGCCGCATGCTCCCCCGCGGTCGTGACGGCGTTCCCCCGCCGTGCGGAGGAGAAGACGGCGAGATTGTCCGCCTCCGTGCCGCCCGAGGTGAAGACCAGTTCGAACCGTTCGGGATCCGCAATGAAGGAGAGGAGCTTCCCGCGCGCCTCCTTCACTTCCGCGGCGACCTTAAGCCCCCCGCCGTAGAGCGCCGAGGGGTTGTAAAATTCGGTGCGGACGAACGCCTCCGCACGGGAGAGCGCGTCCCCGTCGGGGCGGGTCGTCGCCGCATTGTCCAAATAGATCATCTCGACTCCCATTTGCTCCTGCCGGCGGCGAAGACGATGTGCTCGATCAGCTCCTGCCGCGCCTCGAGGATATAGACCGCCTTTTCGATGGAGGAGGAATAGAGCAGATAGTAGAATTCCTTTCCCTCCATCGGCGCCTTGTTCGGCGTCAGAAAGCGGATGCTCTTCTTGTCCATCCCCGCGATCGTGCGCTCGAAGGAGTCGTTTTCGCACTTGCCGAGCTTCAGGATCTGGTCCGCCTTGAATTCCTTCAGATATTTCCGCCGCTTGCCGTTGAAGATCTTCGCGACGCGGAGTTCGTCCTCGACGAACAGATAGTCGTAACTCAGGTTGAAGCGGTTCTTGAGAAACCAGAACAGGAGCCCCGCCCCCCCGAGCAGGAGGATCGAGCCGAAATAGGTCACGAGCCCGAAGATCAAGAGAGACCAGACGGTCTCTCCCGCCTCCGTCTTCGATGTGTCGATCACATACGGAACATAGGAGAACGCGAACGAGAGCACGAGGGCTGCAGCGACGAGAAAGACTATCGCCGTGACCTTGAACACGTTATACAGCTTCGTCTCCCGTTCCGCCCGCGCGCAGACGGCGCTCTCTTCATAATAAGTATCTCTCTGGATCAAAATTCCACCCTCCCTTCATACACTTTTTGCACTCCGCCCGTGAGGGTCACCCTGCCGTCGGAGCCGTAGCGGACGATCAGATCGCCCCCGCGGACTTTCACCGTGATGTCGGTATCCTGTTTGCAGAAGCCCCTGATGACGCAGGCGACCGCAGCGGCGGCCGCGCCCGTCCCGCAGGCGTAGGTCTCTCCGTTGCCCCGCTCCCAGACGCGCATCTTGATCGTCGCCTCGTTGACGACGCGGATGAACTCCACGTTCGCCTTGCGGGGG
The DNA here is from genome assembly GCA_947589335.1 of uncultured Clostridia bacterium. Classification (GTDB taxonomy): domain Bacteria; phylum Bacillota; class Clostridia; order Christensenellales; family Borkfalkiaceae; genus Gallimonas. Next base: position 2,839 of record CANPZH010000113.1, read on the forward strand.
AAATATTTGCTGTTCTCGATCTTGGGGCCGAGCTCCTTGACGGGAACGTCGTCCACCTTCTCGCAGAAGATCACGCAGTGGGGATTGCCGAGGTTGACGAGCGTCGCGCGGTATTCCACGCCGTCGATCTCCATCGGACGGTCGACGATCCGCTCTCCCTTCCAGATCGAGGGGATCTTCTCCCCGCGCAGCTCCGCGACGCCGAGGTCCACGCTCGCCGAGGTCACGGTGCCCCCGAAGGAGTACACCTTCACCTCCTTGACGCCGCTGTTCGTCTCGATCCGCATCGTCTCGTGCGGGACGATCCCCGATTCATACAGATATTTCGCCACACAGCGGATGGCGTTGCCCGCCATCATGCCCTCGGAGCCGTCCTGGTTGAAGATGCGCATGCGGGCGTCCGCGATCTCCGACTTTTCCATCAGCACGATCCCGTCTCCGCCGATGCCGTAGTGGCGGCTGACGAAGTTGATCGCAAGCGATTCGGGGCAGGTGATCTCCCCCTTCATGTCGTCGAAGTAGATGTAGTCGTTCCCGCAGGACTGCATCTTGACGAAGTCGAGCTGCAGTTTTTGCTTCCTCAGGTTGTTGATGTCCACGAGCTCGGTGTTGTATTCGGTGAACTTGCTCGCGATGATGTCGCACAGGGCGTTCGCCGTGTCGAGCGAGGTGAGCACGGTGATCCCGAGCAGCACCGCATGGTGGTGCAGTTCGATGTAGTCCGCGATCGAATCGACGTCCGTCTTGCCCGTGTAGATGATATAGTCGATCTTGCCCTCGTCCATGAGCTTCGAGACCCGCTTGGTCGCCTTCAGCCGCTCGACGACGGTCACGTCTACGCCGAGATCGGAGATGACCTTCGCCGTCCCCGCCGTCGCATAGAGGTTGCAGCCGAGGTCGGCGAACTTCTTCGCGATCGAGACGATCTCGAACTTATCCTGGTCGTTGACGGTGAAGTACACGCCGACCGGTCTCTGTTTGGTCGGATGGCACATTTTGAACCCCGCCGAGACGAGCCCCTTGAAGAGCGCCTCTTCGATCGTCTTCCCGATGCCGAGGACCTCGCCCGTCGACTTCATCTCCGGGCCGAGCTGGGAGTTGACGTCGTTGAGCTTCTCGAAGGAGAAGACGGGCACCTTGACGGCGACATAGGGAGAATCGGGATAGAGCCCCGTGCCGTAGCCGAGCTTTTTGAGCTTCGCGCCCGCCATGATGCGGGTCGCGAGCTCGACCATCGGCACCCCCGTGACCTTGGAGATGTAAGGGATCGTCCTCGACGCGCGGGGATTGACCTCGATCACATAGAGGCTGTTCCGGTAGATCAGATACTGGATGTTGATGAGCCCCTTCGTCTTGAGCTCCAGCGCGAGCTGCGTGGAGACCTCCACGATGCGCTCTTTCATCGCGTCGCTGAGGTTGTAGGGCGGGTAGACCGCGATCGAGTCGCCCGAGTGTACGCCCGCGCGCTCGACGTGCTGCATGATGCCCGGAATGAGCACGTCCACACCGTCGGAGATGGCGTCCACTTCGAGCTCGGAACCCATGAGATATTGGTCGCATAGGACGGGATTTTCGATCTTCTGCGCCAGAATGACGTCCATATACCGCGAGATGTCGTTCTCGGTGAAGGCGATCGTCATGTTCTGTCCGCCGATGACGTAGGACGGACGGAGCAGAACGGGATAGCCGAGCGTCTCCGCCGCTCCGATCGCCTCCTCCTTCGTCATGACCGTCAGCCCCTTCGGGCGGGCGATGCCGTAGCGTTCGAGGAGCTCGTCGAACCGTTCGCGGTCCTCCGCCATGTCCACGCTGTCCGCGCTCGTGCCGAGGATGCGGACCCCCTTCTTCGCGAGATAGCCGCAGAGCTTGATCGCCGTCTGTCCGCCGAAGGTGACGACGACGCCGTAGGGCTTCTCCACGTCGATCACGTTCTGCACGTCTTCGGGCGTGAGCGATTCGAAGTAGAGCCTGTCCGCCGTGTCGAAGTCGGTCGAGACGGTCTCGGGATTGTTGTTGATGATGATGACCTCGAAGCCGAGCTCCTTGAGCGTCCAGACGCAGTGCACCGAGGAGTAGTCGAACTCGATCCCCTGCCCGATCCGTATGGGACCCGACCC
>CANPZH010000114.1 GCA_947589335.1 uncultured Clostridia bacterium
CTTACCTCGATCTGAACGAAGTGACCGGCGCTTCCACCGCGAAGACCGTTGTCCTCGGCACGATCAACGAGAACGGCGACAACGACCGTGCGGCGCTCACCTTCGCTTCCGTGACGATCCCGAACAGAGCGGAAGATAAGGCGGCTGTCTACTACTTCACCGCAGAAGAGGCGCTCACCGAAAACGGCAAGGATTCCTATGTGGTTTACAAGGTCGAGGGCGACACGATCACCGCTACGACGATGAACCAGGAGAACTGGGGATCCCTCATCAAGATCCAGGAGGGTAACTGTGTCCTCAGCGAGATCCAGGCTTACGGCATCGACCTGACGCCGAGTGTTACGGACGCAGCGCAGAAGGAGTACTTCTACTATGGCGCACGGATCACGGCTCCCGCACGCGGCTACCACGAATGGCATGCGACCGACGATCCCAACAAGATGAAGTGCGACGAATGCGGCTATATCCGCACCCGCACCGAGAACGGTCTCTACATCATGGTTCCCGAAGTCGGTACGCCGATCGCGAACACCGATACCGGTGCCGATTGGTGGGACGGCGTTGTCGGGACCCGCAAAGTGACCGGCGACTTCCTTGTCCAGTACACCTGGCAGAACATCCGCGACAACAACTACACGAGCGTCGCGGTGCAGCTCTACGACGCAGACGCGAAGTATTTCAACGCGACGATCTTCGAGACCAATGCAGACGTCGCAAACGGCGTAGCGGCAACGCAGCTGAATACCGGCTGGGGCGATCTGAACAAGAACACCACCGTCAAGGGCTACAAAGACGGCGAGCTGTTCTTCGACAGCGCAAGGACGGAAGGCAACGACATCTCGAAGGCGTTCTCCCTCGGCTTGACGGATAACCTCTTCCGCGGCAACTACACCATGACCTATGCACGGCTTGGTTCCACGCTGTACGTCATCGTTACCCTCGAACAGAAGGTCGCAACCGGTACGCCGAGCCAGACCGAGATCGAGGCGACCGAGACGACGGGCTGCATCTACACCGTTGTCTACACCTCCACGAACTTCACGGCGAGCGACCTCACCGCTGAGATCGCGGGCAACCCTGTCGGCCTCGACAACTTCACAGTCAGAACCGGTTCCGCAGAGGAACTTTGGGCGACCGTGGAACAGGGCGGCAAGTCCTATGAGATTTCCTTCGGCCAGGCTTCGAAAGTCGTTGTCGCCAACAACGAGAGAGAGAACCAAAACGATTGGTGGGGATACGGCGGAACCGGCGCGTTGGTCGTGAGCGGCGACTTCGCGATCAGATACAGCTGGCTGAACAAAGACGCGAACTATATCGCCGACATGGCTGTCGAGATCCACTCCAACACCGAGGCTCCTCAGTATTGGGGCATGAGAACCTTCGTCTGCGACTACAACCCGGCGCCCGGCAACGCTGAGCTCTTCAGCGAAGGCTATCAGATCACCCATGAGGGCACCTTCAACGGTCAGAAGGCGGAACCGAAGGAGAACCTTCCTGTCGGGATCGACCTGAACCTTTGGGGCGATTGCACCGCGACGGTTACGATCTACAGGATCGGCACGACGCTGACGATCGTTCAGGAAGTTGCAAGCGCAGAGAACACCGCGAAGGTCGTATCGACGGTCACCAACTTCACGACGTCTGAGATCACCGTCCAGGTGAACGGCAACCTTCACAACACTTGGGTGCAGAACGTCACCCGCGCAGTCGGCGTGATTTCCGAAGTCAAGGCATAACGCCAAGAAAACAGATCCCCCCTCTCCCCACGGAGAGGGGGTTCTTTTCTTTTTCTTTATTATAATGCGGTCCATGTTTCGACTACGCTCAACATGACGTGATTGAGAATAAAACCCCTCAGTCACTCACATACGTTCGTGACAGCTCCCCTAATAGGGGCGCCAAGTGAAGGTTGTTCTTGCTGTCCCCTGGAGGGGAAAGTGCTTGAGCGTAGCGAAAGCAAAAGGGGTGTTGTCCCATTACGTCACCCTGTCCCGCCTTCCTTTTCACGTCACCCTGAGCAGGCGCGGCGCGGCATAAAGCCGCGCCGCGCCGTCGTCGAAGGGGACGCCTTATTATAATGCGGTCCATGTTTCGACAAGCTCAACATGACGTGATTGAGAACGCCACTCCCTCCCACGTCATTCCGAGGCGGAGCAAAGCGGAGCCGAGAAATCTCCGAAAGCCGAGAAATCTCAAAATTTCCCTTCAAAATCGGTTGACAACCTCCCGCGAATTTGATATACTCATCTTACGCACCATGAGGGGTGTAATTTTTTTGTATGGAGTTTTCTCACAATGGCTGTTAAATCCACGAGAATGAAGGTCACGTTCGAGTGCACGGAATGCAAGAACAGAAATTACGACAGCTTCAAAAATAAGCGCAACGATCCCGATCGTCTCGAGCTCAAAAAGTACTGTCCCACCTGCAAGAAGCACACCGTCCACAAGGAATCCAAGTAAGTCCGCGCCCCGTGCGCTCTACGGAGAAAAAGATTATGGCGAAATCTAAAGATCTCGAACAGACCGGCGGCGCTCCCGCCGAGAAAAAGACCAAAAAGCCCGATAAAAACAAGAAACCCAATTTCTTCGTCCGCATCGGCAGGAAGATCAAGGAGACCTTCCTCGAACTCAAGCGCGTCACGTGGCCCAAACTGCCCGATGCCTTCAAGGCGACCGGCGTCGTCATCGTCATCGTGCTCATCTTCCTTGTCGTCGCAACGGGTATCAACTACGGGTTCTCGACCCTCTTGCAGTTGCTGACCGATCTCTAAGTTCAGGAGAATTCTATGGCTACGACCGATACTCAACCCCAGTGGTATATTCTGCATACCTATTCGGGCTATGAGTCGATGGTGAAAGACAGTCTCTTGCGGCTCATCGAAAACAACAATCTGAGCGACAGCATCGTAGACGTCAAGATCCCCACCGAACAGACAATCGAAGAAAAGGCGAACGGGAAGAAAAAGGTCGTCGAGCGCAAATTGCTCCCTTGCTACGTCTTCATCAAGATGATCTACTCCAACCAGCTCTGGTACCTCATCACGAACACGAGAGGGGTGACGGGGTTTGTCGGGCCCCAGGGGCGTCCGATCCCGATGAAGGCGGAGGAGATCCGCAAGATGCGTTTGGAAGACACCGTGACGGATGCCGACTTCCGCGTGGGGGACCGCGTCTCCATCGACAACGGTCCTTTGGAGGGATTCATCGGCGTCATTCTTTCCGTCAACAACGAGACGCAGCGTGCCAAGGTCGAGATCACGATGTTCGGCAGGCAGCAAGACGTCGAAGTGGAATATATCCAGATGACCCGCATCTCCGATACCGCGGTGGAAGTTCCCCGCGAGGAGGATTAAAAATTCGGCAGAAAGGCATATGCCTTTTTGATAGAGTGGAAGGCGGAAATACTCAAGCCGCCGCAAAAACCACAGAAGGAGAAACATGGCAAAGAAAATCACCGCAGTCGTGAAGCTTCAGCTTCCCGCCGGCAAAGCCACTCCCGGTCCGCCCGTCGGTTCGACGCTCGGCCCTCACGGGATCAACATCCCCGGCTTTACCAAAGAATTCAACGCAAAAACGGCGAGCCAGGACGGCCTCATCATTCCCGTCGTCATGACGATCTATGCAGACCGTTCGTTCACGTTCGTCTTGAAGACGCCGCCCGCCCCCGTCCTCATCAAGAAGGCGCTCGGGCTCGAGACTGCGTCCGCGACCCCCAACAAGACCAAAGTCGGCAAGCTCACCAAGGCCCAGGTCGAAGAGATCGCCAAGACCAAGATGCCCGACCTCAACTGCTCCTCGCTCGAGAGCGCGATGAGCATGATCAAAGGCACCGCCCGCAGCATGGGCGTGACGGTCGAGGAATAAGGAGGGATCACGATGAAAGTTTCGAAAAAGTACGCGGAGAGCCTCAAGACCTACGACCGCACCAAACAGTACGAGCCGGGCGAAGCGATCGGGATCGTCCTTGAAAACGCGAAGGCGAAGTTCGACGAGACGATCGAGATCCATGTCAAGCTCGGGATCGACCCCAGACAGGCAGACCAGCAGGTCCGCGGCGTGCTCGTCCTCCCGAACGGCACCGGCAAGACGAAGAAAGTCCTCGTCATCGCGAAGGGCGAGAGAGCGGACGCGGCGCAGGCTGCAGGCGCGGATTTCGTCGGCGCGGAGGAGATGATCCAGAAGATCCAGACGGAGAACTGGTTCGGATTCGATACGATGATCACGACGCCCGACATGATGGGCGTTGTCGGACGGATCGGCCGTCTGCTCGGTCCTAAGGGACTCATGCCCAACCCCAAGTCGGGCACCGTCACGATGGACGTCGCGCGCGCCGTCGCCGAGACCAAGGCCGGCAAGGTGGAGTACCGTCTCGACAAGACCGCGATCATCCACTGCCCGATCGGCAAGAAGTCCTTCGGCAAGGAGAAGCTCCTCGAGAACTTCACTGCGCTCATGGACGCGATCGTCAAGGCAAAACCCGCGGCTGCGAAGGGGCAGTATCTCAAGAGCATCGCCCTTGCGAGCACGATGGGCCCCGGCGTAAAAGTAAATTATACGAGATTATAAGGGAAAATCGCTTGACGGATCCCCGAAAATCTGCTAAAATCACAATGTAATCGGTTCATACCGCAGACAACGGGCGCTTCTTGCAAGCTCAATCTCCCGTCGAGATATCGGGCTCATTTCTTGGAATGACAGCTCCGTACCCTTCTGCGGTACGGAGTTTTTAATCGGGCGCGAAAGCGCTTTATGGAGGATTCAGATGTCGGCAAATTTGGAAGCAAAAAAGGTAGTCGTCGAAGAGATCAAGGAAAAGATCAACGCCAGCAAGTCTGTGCT
>CANPZH010000115.1 GCA_947589335.1 uncultured Clostridia bacterium
GGTCGACGCCGCGGCGTTCCCCCACATGCGGAGCCCGAACACGAACAGGCCCACGACGATCGCCGTCTGCACGATCCCGAAGGTCAGCATGAACAGAAGGGAGCGCTTTCCGAAGATCTCGCGCTCCGAGACGGGCGGGCGGTCCATCGCACCCTCCGTCCTCTCCACGCCGAGCGCGAGCACGGGCAGACTGTCCGTGATGAGGTTGATCCAGAGGAGCTGGGTGGAGGTCAGAAACTCATACTTCCATAAAAACAGCGTGACGATGAGCACCGAGAGCACCTCGGCGAGGTTGGTGCTGAGGAAGAAGGAGATCGTCTTCTTGATGTTGTAAAAGACGTTCCTGCCCTCCTCGACCGCGCCGACCATCGTCGAGAAATCGTCGTCGGTGATGACCATATCCGCGGCATTCTTGGTGACGTCCGTGCCCGAGCCCATCGCGACCCCGATGTCCGCCGCCCGCACCGAGGGAGCGTCGTTCACGCCGTCCCCCGTCATCGCGACGATCTCGCCGCGCCTTTGGAGCGCCCCCACGATCTCACGCTTGTGCTTGGGACTCACCCGCGCATAGACCGAGAATCCGTCCGCGCGGGAGGAGAGCGCATCTTTGAGGCGGTCGAGCTCCTCCCCCGTGACGACCTCGCTGCGGCTCCGCGCGATCCCGAGTTCCCGCGCGATCGCAAACGCCGTGTCCGGGCTGTCCCCCGTGATCATGACGGTGCGGATCCCCGCGCGGCGGCAGGCGGCGACCGCCTCCTTCGCCCCCTCCTTCGGCGGATCGTAGAGGGCGATCAGCCCCAAAAAGGTCAATGCGTCCTCTTCGATCTTCCCGCTGACGTCTCTCTCCGCAAAGGCGAGTACCCGCATGGCGCGGGAGGAAAATTCCGCCGCCGCGCCGAGGATTGCCCCGCGATCCTCCGCCGTCATCGGACGGGCGCCCTCCCCCTCCGCCCTCTTCGTACATCTCTTCAAAAGGACGTCTGCCCCGCCCTTGAGGTAGAGCTTCGTCTTCCCGCCCGAGGTGGCGGCAACGCTCATCATTTTGCGCTCGGAGGAGAATGGGATCCCGCCCGCAGACCGGGCGGAGAAGGAGAAGCCGACGCGGTCTGCATATTCGACGAGGGCGATCTCCGTCGGATCCCCGAGATAGCCGCCCGCGCTCCCCTTCACGGTGTGGCAGACGCGCACGCACGCCATCAGCCGCCGCTGCAGCGCCGTCCCGGTATAATTCTCCCCGCCGCCCGTAAACACCGTGCGGATCCCTCCCACCGTCATGCGGTTGCGGGTCAGCGTGCCCGTCTTGTCCGAGCAGATGCAGGTGCAGCTCCCGAGCGTCTCCACCGACGACAGTTTCCGCATGACGGCACGCCGTTCGGACATGCGCCGCACCCCCATCGCGAGGATGATGGTGACGACCGCGCCCATGCCCTCGGGGATCGCCGCGACCGCGACGGCGACCGCCGTCATCAGATTGTCGAGAAAGCCGCTCCTGTGGGAGAAGAGCCCCCCGAGAAAGAGCACGGCGGCGACCGCCAGCACGGTGGCGGAGATGATCTTCCCGAGCCTTACGACCGTCCTGTCGAGGGGGGACGGCGCGGGAGCGGACCCGCGGAGCAGACCGGCGATCGCCCCCATCTCGGTGTCCATGCCCGTCGCCGTGACGAGACAGCGCGCATGCCCGCCCACGCAGAACGTGCCGAGGTGGACGGTGTTCTCCCGCTCGGCGAGCGCAGAGCTTTTAACGGCGCAGTCCCGCTTGGAGACGGGACGGCTCTCACCCGTGAGCGCGGATTCGTCGCAGCGGAGCCCCTCCGAGGAGAGCACGCGGCAGTCGGCGGGAATGCGGTCTCCCTCCTCGATCTCGACGACGTCGCCGGGCACAAGAAAAGACGCCTCGATGCGCACGGCCCTGCCGTCCCGCACCGCCTTCGCCGTCGCCACGGAGAGCTTTTTGAGCTTCTCGATCGCGCTGTCCGCGCGGTACTGCTGGAGGAACCCGACGACGGCGTTGAGCAGAATGATGAAGAGCAGGATGCCGGTATCGGCGATCTCGCTCATGTCCCGCGTGACGTAGGCAAGCACGCCCGAGAGCACGGCGGCGCAGATGAGGATGACCGTCATCAGATCTTTGAACTGCGCGAAAAAAAGAGCGGGCAAGCTCCGCTTCTTTCCCTCTCTCAAGACGTTTTCCCCGTAGATTTTCAGCCGCTCTTCCGCCTCGCGGGAGCTCAGTCCCGACTCCGAGGAGGCGAGCGCGGAGAGCGCTTCCGCCCTTCCCAGCTTGTACGTTTCCTTCATGGTACAGGGTATGAAAAAAGGGCGGGGAATATTCCATCCCCGCCCCTTCTGCCGATGGGTCAGTGTAATTTCATTTTGCGTTTGGAGACGAAGTACCAGACGAGCACGCCCGCGCCTGCGGCACAGGCGACGCCGAAGACGATCGTGAGGGCGAGGTAGACGCCGAAATTGCTGTCTGCCGCGACGACGTAGCGCGTCTCCAGAAAGTCGCTCCCCGTGAAGACGAGGTAGTCCCCGTCGATCTCCGCCGTTGTCTCGGCGAAGGTGCCGTCGGACAGCACGCGGTACAGCTTGAGATTGTCCTTTCCGCGCAGGTCGGGATCGAGCAGCATGCGCACGGTGAACGCCCCCACCGTCTGCGGGGAATCCCCGCGGAAGAGGGTGAACTCGATGACCTGCCTTGCTTCATATCCGCCGCCGATGTTGTAATATGCCGTGCCCGTGACGTCCTTCCCCGAGAACGACCACTCGGGCGCGATGCCCTTTTCCGCCGTGAAGGAGAAGCGGATCTCCTCCCCCTCCGTCACCTCGTAAGAGGTGCGGTTGACGGTGAGCGTCGTCTCCCGGCTGCCGGGGATGGCGTCGTACTTCGCGCCGTCCTCCACTTCGAAGACGAGGACGACGGGATAGACGCCCGCAGACAGCGCGGAGGAGTCGAGCGGCTGCCCGTCCACCGTGGCGACGGGACGGATCCCCGCGGGCAGATCCTTGACGAACACCGCCGCGGTGACGCTTTTCGCCCCCTCGACCGTATAGCCCGGAACGACGGTGAACTCCTCGGGATCGAGAATGTACAGGGAGACGGTGACGGAAAACTCCGCGGTCTTGCCTCCCGCCGTCACGGTGACCTGCGCGACGCTCCCCTTGTGCTTCGTCAGATCTCCCGTGATGGTATACCGTTCGGGAATGTAGTCCTCTTCGTAGGGGGTATTGTTGTTTTCGTGGAAGAGGGTGCGGGAGATGCCGTCGCTGTACTCTCCCACCACCGTGAGCCCCGCAAGGAGGGCGGTGAGCGGCGTATCGGCATAGATCTTCTCCGACTGCGCATAACTCGCCGAGAGCGAAAGAAGCGTCGGCCTTACGACCGTGACCGTGAACGTCGCCGTGGGGCCGCCCGCGTCGACGGTGATCTCATTGGCGCCGAGGGTGAGCTTCCCTCCCGCTGCGGAGAGAGTGTATTCGATCTCTTCGGGATAGGCGACGCCGTTCTCGTTCGTCCCCGTGACCGTGAGACAGGACCGGAGGGACTCGAGATCGCTCGTCGGATAGACCTCCCCGCTTGGAACATAGCTCGCCGTGACCGCGGCAAGGGGGGCGAGGCGAAGGCTCCAGCCCTCCTCTGCCGTCTCCGCCTTGTAGCGGAGATCGTCCGCGAAGAAGGCGCCCGAAGCGCCGTTTGCGAAGACGCCGGCGCCGTCCATCGTGATGCCGGCCCGTCCCGTAAAGTTCCCCGCCTCGATCTTGTTCCCGGGCGTGAGGTAGAGATTGCTCCCGAGGTTGTCTGCGACCGTGACGCCGCCCTCGAGCGTGAGCTTGCCGCCGACATAGATGCCGCCGCCCTGCTCCGAATCTCCGCCCTTGATCTCCCCGGGGCCTATGACGGTCAGAGAGCCTCCGCGCAGGTCGAGCACGGAGCCCTTCTCCCCCTCCTTGAGGGCGAGGCTGTGGCCGCCGAGTTCGAGGACCTTCGTCCCCGCGACGGTGACCGTCCGCTCCGCGGTGAGATCCTCCGAGAGCGTCAGCCTGCTGCCGCTCCCCCATGCCGCGAGCGCTTTGGCGGGATCCGTATATTCGTTTCCGTCCACGGTTGCCACGGCGGACGGTTCGTCCGCGCGGACGCGCGCACCGCGCATGGGCAAAAACGCAAGCGCACACAGCAGCAGGAGCGCCGCGGGCGCGAGATATCTTTTGAGCGTTTTCATAGAACACCTCATTCGTAACTCGTCTATGATTATACCACAAGATACGGGAAATGGCAAGCGAATCAACGGGCTCCGCATAAAACCGCCTCTTTTTCAAATACTTTTCCTATGAATATCAGCGGAAAACTCGGGAAGGACCTCGGGCAGATGAAAAAACTGCTCCCCGCGGAGGACATTCTGACCTTCGGTTTCGTCTCCGGGCAGGGGCTCGCCTTCGAGCTCGTCTTTGCCGATCCTGTCACCGACAAGGAGCTGCTCGGCGAACAGGTCGTGCGGGCGCTCCTGCACTATACGGGACGGCCCGAGGCGGCGGAGGTCGGGCAGAAGATCACCTCCCCCGAGCGCAGGACGGAGAGGGACTTCGAAAAACTTGCGGAGGAGGTGCTCGCGGGCAACCCCGTCCTTCTGTGGGAGGGCATGGACGAGGCGATCGTCGTCGGCACCAAGAAGGTGTTCACGCGCGCCGTGGCGGAGCCCTCGACGGACGTCGCGGTCAAGGGCCCACGCGAGGGATTCATCGAGGACATCA
>CANPZH010000116.1 GCA_947589335.1 uncultured Clostridia bacterium
TCGCCCTCATGGGGGAAGTCGACGTTCGTCGAGGCGTTCGGTCCGAGTTCGACGAGCACCGGCTCCATCATGTTCTTCTGGGCATTCGGGATCACCCACGAAAAGAGCATGCCGTCCGACTGCTTCTCGATGTATTCCTCTTCGGAGAAGACGATCTTCTCCTCCGTCTCCTCGCGGAAAAAGTCCGCAAGATTGCTCCCGAGCGCGTTGAGAAGGTCGACGAGGGTGGCGATCGAGGGCGACGTGAGATCGTTCTCGAGCTGGGAAATATATCCCTTCGTCAGTTCGCAGCGGTCGGCGAGTTCCTCCTGCGTCAGATTTTTCCGCTGCCGCATATCGCGCAGCCTTGCGCCGAGTTCCAGCTCCATAAAGCCTCCTTGCCGTGTTTCTTGCCGCCGTGCCGGTTTCGTATTTGTAAACTTTTTGTCATACAATACGGAACTCTCGCAACATTAAACCAAAAGTTTAATAATAATAAACAGACGACGGGAAAAAGTATATAATATCCGCGGGGATCTGTCAACCGATTAAAGGGGATTTTGCAAAAATGTCGGAATGAACAACAAATCGTCTGAAAACGATAGAAAATGTCGTTTCAGGGCGAGAAAACGCGCAAAAACCGCAAAACCCGCGCGCCCGCGGCGGTTTCCGCCGCGGGCGCGCGGGAGGGGAGATCATCTCAATGCAAAACAAAATGCCATCCGCATGGCGGATGGCAGGGCGTTTCTCTCTCTTCAGGCGATGGCAGCGAGCTTTTTCGAAAGCTTTGCCTTTTTATTCGCCGCATTGTTCTTGTGCAGGATCCCCTTGGAAGCGGCGGAGTCGATCGCGGCGACCGTCTCGGGGAAGAGCTTGTTTGCGGTCTCCTTATCGCCTGCGTTGACGGCGGCGAGGAACTTCTTGATCTGCGTCTTCAACGCGGATTTGATCGCCTTGTTCTGCGCAGTCTTCTTTTCGGTGACGAGCACGCGCTTTTTTGCGGATTTGATGTTGGGCACGGTAGTTCTCCTTACAAAATCAATTTACAATACTTCGCTATTTTAGCATAAAATAAAGTGCTTGTAAACTGTTTTTCGCGGCCGTGGAATAAAATTTTCGGGAAAAATCGCAAAAAGGGGGAAAAGAGGGATGCTTTCCGTGGGGATCTTCGACAGCGGGATCGGCGGACTCACCGTGCTCCGCGCCTGCGCCCGCCTGTTGCCCGGCGTGCGCTTCTATTATTTCGGCGACAACCGCCATGCTCCCTACGGCAACCGCCCGCCCGGGGAGATCTTCCGCTTCGTCCGCTCCGCCCTCGGACGTTTCGGACGGCTCGGCGTAGACGCCGCCGTGCTCGCCTGCAACACGGCGACCGCCGTCTGCGCGGAACGGCTCAGGGGGGAGTTTCCCTTTCCCGTCGTCGGCACCGAGCCCGCCGTCCGCCTCGCCGCCGCCCGCTGCAAAAACGCCCTCGTCCTCTGCACGCCCCGCACCGCCGCAAGCGGCCGTCTCAGGGCTCTGATCGGGGAGAGCGAAGGCTGCCGGTTCACCGTCTGTCCCTGTCCCGGGCTCGCTGCGGCGGTCGAGCGGTCAGACCCCGGGGACATCGACCTCTCCCTCCACCTCCCGCAGGGGGAGTTCGACGGCGTCGTCCTCGGCTGCACCCACTACTCCTTCCTCCGCCGCGAGATCTCCGCCTTTTACGGCGCGCCCGTCTTCGACGGGAACGAAGGGGTCGCCCGCCGCCTCGCCGCCGTGCTCGGCGAAGAAGGGAGGAGAAAGGCAGGGTTTTCTGACCACTTTCGTAAAGAACTTAACAAAACGTCGTCTGCGGCGTTTGATCGGGAGAAAATGACAGAAAGCAACATAATTTTTATCGGTTCTAACAAAAATCGCAACAAAAAGAGATACGAACAAACGTTTATATTCGATTTTTCGACTTGAAACGCGGCGGAATTGCAAAAAATGAAAAAAAATTTGCGTTTTCGCGAAAAAAAGTGGTCCGAAGTGGTTGACAGTGGTCGATACCTGTGCTATAATAAATCCCGTCAGAGAGGAGAAGGGCATGGGCTTCTACGGAACGTACTTCCATCAGATGGACGGAAAAAACAGAATACGGATCCCGGCGAAGCTGCGTGCGGAGCTCGGCAAGGAGTATTACTTCATGGTCCGGCCGCAGGGCTGTATCGGCGTGCTCCCGCAGGCAGAGCTCGACAAGCTCATCGAGAAGCTCTCCGAGGTGACGACGGGCAATCCGAAAAAGGTCGCGGCAAAGCGCGCGCTCCTCGGCTCCGTCGTTCAGGTCACCGAGGACGAACAGGGCAGAGTGCTCGTCTCCAATTTCTTCCGTGAATTTGCACATCTCGGCAAAGACGTCGTCACGGTGGGCAACGGCAATATCCTCGAGATCTGGGCGAAGGAGACCTACGAAGCGCAGATGCAGGAGATGTCCATCGACGAGGCGTTCGAGATCGTGGATATCTAAATGCTTCCCTTCTATCACAGGCCCGTGCTGCTTGACGAAGTCATCGGCGGGTTGGATATCAAAGAGGGCGGCGTCTATTTCGACGGCACGGTCGGCGGCGGAGGGCACTCCGCGGCGATCCTGTCGGCGAAGGCGGGAACGCAGCTGATCGCGACCGACCGCGACGAAGAGGCGCTTCGTGCGGCGGAGGAGAGGCTGGCTCCCTTCAAGGGGAGGTTCCGCCTCTACCGTTCCGATTACAAAAATTTCGAAGAGGTGCTCAGTCGCGCGGGCGCGGACAAGCTCGACGGCGTGCTATTGGATTTTGGGATATCCTCTCACCAGATCGACGACGAAGAGAGGGGCTTTTCTTACCGAAGCGCTGCCGCGCCCCTCGACATGAGAATGGACCGTACGCAGACGCTCACCGCGGAGACGGTCGTGAACGACTACCCCGAGGACAGGCTGCTCAGGATCCTGAGAGAGAACGGCGAGGAGGCGTTCGCCCCCGCGATCGTACGGCGGATCGCAGAGGCCCGCAAGCGGGAGAGGATCACGACCTGCGGGAAGCTCCGAGAGCTGACGGAGAGCGGGATCCCCGCAAAATTCCGCTCCGCCGCCTGTGCGAGGAAGACCTTCCAGGCGATCCGCATCGAGGTCAACGGGGAGCTCGAAGGGCTCGCCGAGTGCCTGAGAGGGCTCGTCGGGAGGCTCAGAGCGGGGGGAAGGATCTGCGTCATCACCTTCCATTCCCTCGAAGACAGGATCGTCAAGCGGACGTTTGCCGATCTGAGCAGCGATTGCGTCTGTCCCAAGAACTTTCCCGTCTGCGTATGCGGCAGGAAAAAGGAGATCGGTCTTATCACGAAAAAGCCCGTCACGGCGGGAGAGGAAGAGTTGAGAGAAAATCCGCGCAGTTCGAGCGCAAAGCTTCGGATCGCGGTGAAATTGTAGTCTAACATGCTTTTACAGCGAATATAGATAAGGAGAGAGGAACATGGCCGGGTTTGCGGTATTGGACAAGGAAATCGAGAAACAGCGGGAGGCGACGGAACAGATCGCCCAGAACCGCGTCAATGAGGAAGAGCGCGAACACCGGCGTCTGATGCACGAAAGGATGAATGCCCTGCTCGGGGAGGACGTCCGCAGCGAACCCGCGGAGCCCGTCGGCGCATACCAGTATTCCGCGCCCGCGCCCCTGCGTTCCGAGCATGTGCCCGCCTATCAGTCGCCCGAATATGCGGCGACCGGCGAATATCATGAGCCCGTCGTCCCCAACGATCCGACGGCGCCCAGCGCGTCGAGAAGGATCGCGGACTACGTGCCGATCACGGTCGGCATGCAGACGCTGCAGAGAATGGGCGATATGCCCGCTCAGCCCCGCGCCGCAACGGCAGAGCCCCAATACTCTCCCGCGAAGGAGAGGGGAAGGCTCTTCGAGACCCTTGTCTACCAGAACGGCGAACTCCTCGACACCGCCGCTCCCGTCCGGGAGATCGAGGCGCCCATTTACGAGCCCTCCTATGTGCCCGCCATGCAGGAGGAGCAGGCGATCGAGGCCTCCGAGGACGAAGACGCCCTTCCCACCCGCCGCACGATGGAGTCCATCCACCGTGAGGAGAGCGCGGCAGAGGCGCGCCAGACGAGCATGCTCTCCGCTCTGTCCACCCGCACGAAGATCGTGCTCGCGACGGTCGCGGGGATCATCGCGCTGCTGCTTGCGATCGTCTGCATCAACACGGCGATCATCAATTCCATCAACGAAGACGTCAGAACGCGCGAGGATGAGCTCGCCCGTCTCGAAGAGACCATGAACGGGATCGACTCCGAGATCGAGCGTCTCACGTCGCAGGAGAACGTCGAAAGCTGGGCGGTCGCGCATGGCATGAGCAAGTAAAACCCCCGGCTCGGGGAGGCTTGCGATCTCAAAATCAGAAATTTCCTTTACTGTCCTACGAAAGAGGTTATTTGCCGTTGGTTTGGCAATAACCTTTCTTTTTTGCGTTTTTTCGGGGAGATTCCTCTATGTACAGGTCTTCGGGCGGGAAAAACTGCTCTCCCGCGCCCTCGACCAATGGACGAGGGAGATCCCCGTGATCGCCGAGCGGGGGAAGATCTTCGACCGCAACGGGGAGCTGCTCGCGGGCAACGAGACGGCCTACAGCGTCTATGCCCGTGCGAATGCGGTCACGGACGCAGACGCCGAGGCGA
>CANPZH010000117.1 GCA_947589335.1 uncultured Clostridia bacterium
GAAGGATCATGGAACTTGCGGATAAATACAAGGCGCTCAAAGTCCGCACGAATGCGGATACGCCCAAGGATGCGAAGCAGGCTGCGGCGTTCGGCGCACAGGGCATCGGTCTGTGCCGTACCGAGCATATGTTCTTCGACCCCGCAAGGATCGGCGCATTCCGCGAGATGATCTGCGCAGACACCGTGGAAGAGAGAGAGGCGGCGCTTCTGAAGATCGAACCCATGCAGCAGGCAGACTTCGAAGGTCTGTTCGAGGCGCTCGGCGGCTATCCCGTCACGATCCGCTTCCTCGATCCTCCGCTTCATGAGTTCGTTCCCACCGAAGAGGCAGACATCAAGGCGCTCGCAAAGGCACAGGGCAAGACGGTCGCACAGATCCACCAGATCATCTCCGACCTCCACGAGTTCAACCCGATGATGGGTCACCGCGGATGCAGACTGACGGTCACCTATCCCGAGATTGCCGTCATGCAGACGAAGGCGGTCATCAAAGCGGCGATCGCAGTGCAGAGCCGCGGCGTGAAGGTCTATCCCGAGATCATGATCCCGCTCACCGGCGAGGCGAAGGAAATGAAGTTCGTCAAGGACATCGTCGTCAAGACGGCGGAGGAAGTGATCGCGGCGGCAGGCGTCACGCTGAAGTACGAAGTCGGTACGATGATCGAGATCCCGAGAGCGGCGCTCACCGCGGACGAGATCGCAAAAGAGGCGGAGTTCTTCTGCTTCGGCACGAACGACCTCACCCAGATGACCTTCGGGTTCTCCCGCGACGACGCAGGCAAGTTCCTCAAGGCTTACTACGACAACAAGATCTATGAGAGCGATCCGTTTGCGAAGCTCGATACGACCGGCGTCGGCAAGCTGATGAAGATGGCGGTCGATCTGGGCAGAACGACCCGTCCCGAGCTCCACTGCGGCATCTGCGGCGAACACGGCGGCGATCCTTCGTCCATCGAGTTCTGCCATGCCATCGGGCTCAACTACGTCTCCTGCTCGCCCTTCCGCGTCCCGATTGCGCGTCTCGCGGCGGCTCAGGCGAATATCAAGAATCCTCGGAAGTAACTTGCGCCGCGAGGCGAAGCGTACCGCCGAACGAAACAGATAAAAAAGCGAGTGCCCTCCCATATTGGGAGGGCACAGCTGAAATGAGGCGGTTTCGCTTTAAGCGGCGGCTCAGGCAAATATCAAGAACCCGAGGAAGTAAAGAAGTTCACGAATTTCTTTATAGGACACAACAGCGCACCCGTATGGGTGCGCTGTTCTTTTTTCCTGCGTCATTCAACGAATGTGAAGAATCCCGAGGAACGAAGTCCGATGTCATTCCGAGTCTGTCGAGGGATCGCCTTATTCTTGCTGTTCCACCTCGAGGGGCGGGCAAGAGGACCCCCCTCCGAGGAGGGGGGTAGGGGGTGGTGTCCTTTATTTTGGCCCCACCTCACAGCGTTACGGTCATCTTCAAACGTTTTGTCTCAAGTTGTATCAGACGGAGTGGCCGCTTTCCCTTTTTCAAAGCGCGGCGCAGAAGGGCAGCGGTTTCCTTTGTCAGTTTCCCGCGCGATGCCTTGCGAACCACGAAAAGGACGAACGCTGTGCTCGTCCATAGCCAAAAGCGCACATGTTTATATCGCAAACTGACCTTCATTCTACCCAAATTTCCACGGTAATATCGTCTTCCTCCGCTTCGATCTCCACGAGTTTCCCGATCACACCTTGTTTGACAAGGGAGACGATCTGCTTAAAGTCGATCCCCTTCAATGCTTCGATCGGGATGAGCCCGCTCGAAAGGAGGACGTCCGCGACGGAGAGGGGGAGGTTGACGTTGATCTTCGTCTTTCCGAGGTCCTGCTGACCTTCACCGTTCGTTTGAAAATTCCCGCACACCCGCAATTTCAAAACGGCTTGGGCGAGGTCGATCGTTTCGGGGTCGACGGCGACCACCGTCTTGCGTTCCACGCCGAGCAGTTCGTCGCAAGTGCATCGGAAAAGCTCCGCAAGGCGGGGAAGAAGCGAGATGTCGGGTGCGGTGAGATCGTTCTCCCATTTACTCACGGCTTGTGCGGAGACGGAGCACTTTTCGGCAAGTTGCTCCTGCGTCATTTCGTTTTGTTTGCGGTAGCAGGCGATCCGCCCGCCTAAAGTTTGCAACATCTTTTTCCTCCAACGATTTGATGCTTCCATTATAACAGAAACTCCTTGCCGTGTCCCAAGACAAGGAGTTGATTTTTGCACCCGTTGGTTGAATTCTTTTCAACCGTCGGTTGTTATGACACAGCGCGTGGGGCGGAATGATAATAATATGTCACCCTGAGCGCAGTCGAAGGGTCGCCGCAGCAAGAATAAGGCGATGTCTCGACTTCGCTCGACATGACAATAGGAAGCGCGTGGGGCGGCTTCGCCCAGAATGACGCGAAAGTCCCACTTGGCGCCCCTGCAGGGGAGCTGTCGCCGTAGGCGACTGAGGGGTTTCTTTCCCTCAAATTTCCCGCGAGAAGAACCACGCTTCTTCGCTGCGGGACTCAATTTGCCGTATCCCTGCGGCTTTTTGTTTTTACGGAGCAGTTTTCGGGCGGGCAGATTGCTTTTACGGAGCAAAACGCCTAACCCCTCACGGAAAAAGATTTTGCGCAGCAAAAGATTTTTCGTGAATCTCTAATCGCTATTCATCAGGTCGCAGGCGGCTGTCAGCCAGCCGGAGACGGGGAAGGCGGCAAGCATGACGCAGAGGATATAGAGGATCTGTGCGAGGTTGAACTGCACGTCCTCCCAGCCTGTGTAGACGATGTTCCCGAGGACGGGGACAGCCATCACGACGATGCACACCGCGAGGCAGCTGCCGTAGAGGACCGTCCGCAGGAGGTTGAGCGGTTTGAGCACGCGGTAGAGCATCACGACGCCGCCGAAGGTCACCGCTAAAATGAGCATGGGTTTGAAATTGGTCGTAAAGCCGTAGCCGTGGATGAACTGTCTGCCGAAGTACACGGAGAGCACGCACAGAATGAGCGTGATCGCGCCCGGGATACTTCGCGATAGGACATATAGGATGAACTTTCCCTTGACGCGGCTGGAATTCGGCTGCAGCGAGAGGATGAAGGAGGGGACGGCAGCCACAAAGAATTCGAACAGGATGAGGTTGTTCGTCGTGAAGAAGTACTGCTCGCGCGCGATCACGCAGATGATCGCAAGCAGCATGACGAAGAGCGCCTTCATGATGTAGAGGGAGGCGCTGTTCTTGATATTGTTGATGACCCGCCGTCCCTCGTTGACGACGGAGGGGAGATTCATGAAGTTGTTGTTCATGAGAACGAGGTGGCTCACGTTCCGCGCGGCTTCGCTGCCGGAGGCGACCGAGATCGCGCAGTCCGATTCCTTCAGGGCGAGGATGTCGTTCACGCCGTCGCCCGTCATGGCGACGGTGTTGCCCTCCCGCTTGAGGGTGCGCACGAGGATCGCTTTCTGCTCGGGCGTGACCCGTCCGAACACGGTGTATTGACCGGCGACGTTTTCGACCTCGATGTCGGTGAGCCCGTCGAGGGAGATGTATTTGTTCGCATTCGAGACGCCCACTCTGCGCGCGACTTCGGCGACGGTGACGGGGTTGTCGCCCGAGATGATGCGGATGTCGACGTCGTTCTCCTTGAACCACTTGATGGTCTCCACCGCCTCGGGGCGGACGTTGTCCGCGAGGGTGATGAGCGCGATGGGACGGAAGGTCCCGGGCAGTTTATCCCCCGCGATCTGTCCCTGCGCATGGGCGAGCAACAGGACCCGGAGCCCCATCTGGGCATACTGTTTGACGATCCGTTCGATCCTCGGGGACATGGGACGGAGCACGAATTCCGGCGCGCCGAAGGCGAAGGTCCCCGTCTCACCGAAGGAGACGGCGGAGAGCTTCCGCTTGGACGAGAAGGGGATCGTGGCGGTCGGCTGCAACACCGTGGATTGTCCGAAGCGGTTTTGCAGCGCGATCGAGGTCTGGTTGTTGTCGTCGAGCGCCGAGAGCATGCTCCCCATGATCTCGTCGATGGAGTAGTCGGTATAGTTGGAGATGATCATGCAGTCGCTCACCGTCATTCTGCCGTCGGTGATCGTGCCCGTCTTATCGAGGCAGAGCACGTTGACGCGCGCGAGCATTTCGAGGGAGTACATATCCTGCACAAGGGTCTGCTTCTTTGCGAGGCGGCGCATGCCGAGCGCCATTGCGAGGGAGGTCAGAAGGAGGAGCCCGGAGGGGATCATGCCGATGATGACCGCGCCCGTATATTGCAGGGTGCCCGAGATCCTGTCCCATGTCTCCGCGCCCTCGGCGCCGATGCTCCGCCATGTCGCCCAGAAGATGAGCGAGGCGACGAAGGGGATCAAAACGCCGATCACGCGGATAAAGAGGCGGATGGAGTTCATGATCTCCGAGTGCGGACGCTTATACTTTTTCGCGCGGGAGGTCAGCTGGTTGAGATAGGTGGATTTGCCGACCTTGTCCGCCCGTACCCAGCAGGAGCCGCTCGAGACGAAGGATCCCGCATAGAGGGTGTCGCCCTCCTGTTTTTTGACGGCGGCGGATTCGCCCGTCAGGAGGGATTCGTTGAGCTCCACATTGCCCTCGGCGAGGATGCAGTCTGCGGGGACCTGCTGCCCCGCTTCG
>CANPZH010000118.1 GCA_947589335.1 uncultured Clostridia bacterium
GATGCTCACCTCGACGGAGTCGATCGTGAGAGCAAAGTCCACGATCCCCTCCGTGGCGTCCTGCGTGAGCCCGCGCGAAAGGAGGGACGCCTGCGGGATATAGGCGACGGCAAGGCGGTCTTCGAGCAGAAAGCGGAGCCCGGAGAGCGCCTCGGCGTACAGCTGCGCACGGGGCTTGCTCTGTTTGCGGAACATGAGATAGGAGATCTCGTGGACGTCCGCCCCGCCGTCTGCGGCGAGCGCCGCCGCGCGGAAGGTGTCTCCGCAGACGTCGCTGTGCGAGAATCCGCCCGAATCGGTCACGATCCCCGTCATGAGGTCGCTCGCGATCTCCCTGTCGAAGGGCACTCCGAGGAGGGCGATGACGTCTGCGATGTTCTCGCAGTTGCTGGCGCGTTCGCGGACGAAATTATAGCTGCAAAAGCGCGTATTGGAGACATGGTGGTCGATATTGACGGTGATCTTCCCCTTTGCCGCGCCCTTGAGAAAGGTCTTTCTGAGTTCGCCGAGACGGGTCTCGTCGCTCGCGTCCACGCAGAGGTAGCCCTCGGCGTCGAGGGTGGGAAAGCGGCGGATGGCCACGGCGTCGCCCAAGAAGGCGAATTTTTCGGGGATCTCGCAATCGTTGACGACCTCATTGGGGATCCCGCACAAAGAAAGAGCGCGGCTGAGCGCCCTCGCGCTCCCGATGGCGTCTCCGTCGGGCCGCGTATGGGTAAAGATCACCGCGCTTTTCAGGCGTTTCAGAACGCCTGCGATCTCTTCGATGGAATTCATTTTTCTTCCTTTCCGAGCTGTTCGAAGATGGCGTCCATCTTCGCGCCGTACTCCATGCTCCCGTCCTCGAAAAAGCTGATCTGCGGAACGGTGCGCATGCGCATGAACTTCGCAAGCTCGCGGCGGACGAATCCCTCGTTCTCCTTGAGCAGGGAGAAACTTCTCTTCTTCTCCCCCTCGTCCGCCGTGTAAATGCTGATATACACCTTCGCCGTCTTGAGATCGGGCGCGACGTCCGCCTCCGTGACGCTGATGATCCCCTTCAGCTCCGGCTCCTTGTTCTTGAGCGGGCCCGAGATCACTTCCGAGACCGCACGGCGGTACTCGCTGTCCAATCTGTCTGTCCTCGACGGTTTCATGCCTTGATCTCCTCGATCACATAACATTCGATATAGTCGCCGATCTTGATCTCGTTGAAGCCCTCGATCGCGCAGCCGCACTCGAGACCGCCCGAGACCTCCTTCGCATCGTCTTTGAAGCGCTTGAGCTGCTTGACGCCGCCCTCGACGATCATGACGTCGTCGCGGTAGATCCTCAGCTTGCCGCCGCGGACGAGCTTGCCCTCGGTGACATAGCACCCCGCGACCGTTCCGACGCCCGTGATGTTGAAAGTCTGCAAAACCTGCGCCTTGCCCATATAGATCTCATGATACTTGGGCGCGAGCATCCCCTTGAGCGCCGCCTCCATGTCGTCGATGAGTTCATAGATGATGCGGTAGGTCCTGACGTCGACCTTGCTGCGCTCGGCGAGCTGTTTCGCCTTCGTATCGGGACGGACGTTGAACCCGATGATGATCGCGTTCGCCGAATCCGCGAGCATGACGTCGCTCTCGTTGACCGCGCCCGCGCCCGCATGGATGACTTTGACCTTGACCTCCTCGTTCGAGAGCTTCTCGAGGGATGCCTTGACCGCCTCGACCGAGCCCTGGACGTCGCCCTTGACGATGACGTTGAGCTCTTTGAGTCCTCCGCTGACCTGCGCGAACACGTCGTCGAGCGTGACCTTCGTCGTCTCCTTGATCATGGATTCGCGCTGTTTGCTCTTGCGCTCCTCCTGCACCTGCTTCATGAGGGACTGTTCGACGGCAAAGATGGTATCGCCCGCGTTGGGGACGTCTTCGAGCCCGAGCACGGAGACCGCCGTCGAAGGCCCTGCCTCCTTGACCGTTCTGCCCTTGTCGTCGATCATCGCGCGGACTCTGCCCATCGTCGTTCCCGAGATGAGATTGTCGCCCGTGTGCAGCGTCCCGTTCTGGACGAGCACGCTCGCCATGGGGCCCTTGCCCTTGTCGAGCTTCGCCTCGATGATGACGCCCTTTGCCTTGCGGTCGGGGTTGGCGCGGAGCTCCTGCATCTCCGCGACGAGATAGATATTTTCGAGGAGCGCGTCGATCCCCTCCCCCGTCTTTGCCGAGACGGGCACGATGATGACGTCGCCGCCCCATTCCTCGGGCACGAGGCTCTGTTCGACGAGCCCCTGGCGGACTTTATCGGGATTCGCATGGGGCTTATCCATCTTGTTCATGGCGACGATGATCGGCACGTTTGCCGCCTTCGCATGGTCGATCGCCTCGACCGTCTGCGGCATGATGCCGTCGTCCGCCGCGACGACGAGCACGACGATGTCCGTCACCTGCGCGCCGCGCGCACGCATGGCGGTGAACGCCGCATGCCCGGGCGTATCGATGAAGGTGATCTTCTTGCCCTCGCCGAAGGAGACGGTGTAGGCGCCGATGCTCTGCGTGATCCCGCCCGCTTCGCCCGCGGTGACGTTGGTCTTGCGGATGGCGTCGAGCAAGGAGGTCTTGCCGTGGTCGACGTGCCCCATGACGGTGACGACGGGCGCGCGCGGCACGAGGTTCTCCGCGTCGTCGCCGCCGTGCTCCTCGAAGAGCGCGTCTTCCGCCGTCTTCTCGGGCTTGTATTCGAGGTCGATGCCGAGCTCCAGCGCGATGAACGCCGCATTGTCGTAATCCACCGACTCGTTGACCGTCTTCATGACCCCCTCGCGGAAGAGCCGCTTGGTGATCTCCACCGCGGAGATGCCGAGCTTTTCGGAGAGCACCTTGATGGGGATCTCCTTGCTCGTGACGACCGCATGGTCGATCTTGATGGTCTGCGTCTCCTTCTTGACGCCCTTCTTCGCAAAGCGCGCCTTGCGGTATCCGCTCTTGTCCTCGTCGAAATCGGAGGCGGAGGCGCCCTGCCGCTTGATCAGCGCGCGCTTGTTCTCCGGCCGTCTCTCGACGTACGTCTTATCGAATTTCTTGCCGCCCGCAGGCTCTCTCTTCGGCGCCGCGGGAGCGGGCGTCACGGGACGGGGGATCCTCGCGCCGCCTGCCGTTCCCGCGGGACGTGCGCCCACGGGAGGACGGACGCCCGTCTGCGGCCTCGCCCCCATGCCGGGGCGGGACGGAGCGGGACGGGACTGGTCCGGACGGAAGGTGGGACGGGGCGGACGGTCCGCCGCGGGGCGGTATGTCGGCTGTTCGGGACGGGCGGGACGGGGCGCAGCCGCGCGCGCTTCCCGCTTCTCCTCCCTGACGGGGGCCGCGGGAGCAGCCGCCGCGGGGGCCTTGGGAACCGCGGGAGCAGCCGTCGCCGCGGGAGCCTCCGGAGCTGCGGGAGCGGCCGCCGCTAAGGCGCGCTTCTCCTCTTCGGCTCTCTTTGCCTCCTCTGCGGCTTTGGCGGCGCGCTCCGCCTCTTCGGCGGCAGCCTTCGCCCGCGCGAGTTCCTCGGCGGCACGTGCCTCCTCCTCGCGCTTTTTCGCCTCTTCCTCGGCGCGCTTTAAGTTCGCCGCCATCTCCAGCTCGGTGAGCCGTTTGAGAATTTCCGAGAGCTGCCGCTCGCTCGATACGACCGACTTTACAAGCGTCTTGATGCCGCTTTCCCCGATGAGCGAACCCAGCTTTTCGATGTGATCATATGCCATGCGTTTTTATGTTTCCTTTTTTTCTTATCTCTCTGATTGGTTTAAGAGGATCGCCTTTGCGAGATGTTCGTCCCGCACGGCGGCAAGTTTGCTGCTCTTGCCCGTCAGCCCTTCGAGATCTGGAAGGAACAGGAGCGGACAGGAGAACCTTTTTTGCAGTTTTTCGATCTCTTTGCGGCTGCCCGGCGCGACCGAATCGTCTGCGACGAGCAGAAAGACGTCCCGCTTGACCGTCGCCGCCGCCTGCACGCCGAAGGTGATCTTCCCCGCCCGCCGTGCAAAACCGAGGTATGCCGCGATCTTATTTTGTTCCAAGGTACTCCTCCCGGATGCGGTCGTAGACCTCGGCGGGAACGTCGGCGGAAAAATTCTTGTTGAGCAGCTTGTATTTTCCCAGCTTCACGACGCACGCCTCGCTGTTGCAGATATACGCGCCGCGCCCCGGCAGTTTCCCCGAAAAGTCGAGACGGATCTCCCCTTCCGCATTCCGGACGACGCGGAGCATCTCGCGCTTGGGCTTTTCCTGCCGGCACGCAATGCAGGTGCGGAGCGGGATCTTCTTCGTCTGCATTTATTCCTCTCCGTCCTCTGCGGGGACGTCCCCGGGTTCGGGCTCTTCGGCAAGCGCCAGCTTTGCCGCCGCCGATTCGCTCTTGACGTCGATCTTCCAGCCCGTGAGCCTTGCGGCGAGCCGTGCGTTCTGCCCGTCTCTGCCGATGGCGAGCGAGAGCTTGTCGTCCGGCACGACGGCGACCGCCGATTTCTCGGACATCTGCGTGACCGAGATGACCGTCGCGGGAGAGAGCGATTTCGCGATAAATTCGAGCGGGTTTTCGCTCCAAAGGATGATATC
>CANPZH010000119.1 GCA_947589335.1 uncultured Clostridia bacterium
CCGGAGCGAGACGGCCGTCATCCTCAACACCGACCTCGACCACACCGACTGCTACCGCGACGAAGACGAGCTCTTCCGCGCCTATGCGCAATTCGCGGGGAAGGCGGAACGGCTCGTCGTCAATGCGGACGACGTGCGGGCGAGGACGCTCCCGCATACGCTGAGCTTCGGGCTCTGCGGCGGGGACATCCGCGCGGAGGACCTCAGGAGCGTGGGGGAGAGGTACTCCTTCACCGTGTCGGAGAAGGGGATCCCCCTCGTCAGGGTGCGGCTCCAATGCGTCGGGCGGGTGATGGTGTACGACGCGCTCGCGGCGTTCGCGGCGGCGAGGCTGTCGGGATTCACCGCGGGGGAGATCAAGGCGGGGCTGGAGGGATTCCGCGGCGTCGGGCGGCGGTTCGAGACGGTCGGGACGCTGAACGGCGTGCCCGTCGTGTGCGATTACGCCCATCACCCGCGGGAGATCGCGGCGGTCTTCGAGACGGCGCAGAAGGTGTGTTTCGGGACGGTGCGGGTCGTCTTCCAGCCGCACACCTACACCCGCACGCGGGACTTCATGGACGACTTCGTCGCGGTGCTGAAGGCGGCGGAGAGCCCCGTCATCTACAAGACCTACGCCGCGCGGGAGCCCTTCGACCCGGCGGGGAGCGCCTACACCCTCCTCTCCCGTCTTCCGGAGGCGGTCTACGCCCAAAGCCCCATGCAGCTGAAGAAGCGGCTCACGGAGATGGCGGGGCAGGACGATCTCATCCTCGTCCTCGGCGCGGGAGACATCTTCGAGACCGCAAAACAGATCGTCGACTGAAAACAGCCGCCGCACGGAATTTCCGTGCGGCGGCTGTAGCGTTTCTTGCGGTCAGAGCCTGATCTCTTTTCCCTTTTTTTGGCAGGCAGAGAGGTACCCCGCCAAACGGTCCGCGCTCCGCGGAGTGCAGCCGTGCGTCTCCGCCCATTCGCGGGCGAGGGCGTCGGCGTCCTCCTGCGGCAGCTTGACTTTGTAATCGCGCAGAAGTTCGCGGACGATCGCAAGGTATCCCTCGAGGTCGGGCTCCGCAAAGCGGACGGTGAGCCCGAACCCGTTCAGACGGACATGCCCCGTCGCGGCGATCAGCACGTTGTCCGCCGCACAGCCGGCGGGGTGGATCTCCTCCGAGAGCGCTTCGATCACGATGAGGAAGCGGAGGGAGAGCGCGGCGAGCCCGTCCATGACGCGGGGCAGCTCGCGGATGTCGCTGCGGTCGAGCCGCACGAGGCGCAGCTTCTGGCTGGCGAACGCGCTTGCCGAGGCGCTCAGGAGGGCAGATTTCCCCGTCCCGCTCCCGCCGTACAGGAGCATGTCCGAGCAGGGCAGTCCCTTTACGAAGTTCTCGAGATTGTCCGTGACCGTCTCCCGCTCGCGGTCGTACCCCTTGAGGGCGGCGGGCGGAAGGGCGCGGGGGCGCAGGATGGGGACGAGCCCTTCGTCCCTGTCATAGCGGAATTCGAAGCCGGAGAGGAACTTTCCGTAGCCGGCGCTCTGGTAGTGGCTGTAGAGGAGGTTTGCCGCCTTGCCGTCCCAGCTCTTGATGGGGAAGGGCGCGTTGCCGATCCCGAACTCGGAAGATTCGAAGTCGAGCGCGCGCCCGATCTCGGCAAGATCCGCGATGTATGCCTCCTTCAGATAGGGCGTGAGGTCCCTCCCCGCGGCGCAGGCGCGGGAGAAGGCATTGTCGTCGCGGATGACGGCGTCTCCCACATAGGCGGCGAAGTTGGACTCGGCGCCCTTATCGAACAGTTCCCTCAAAAACGCCGTCTTTGCGGCGGCGGTCTTACTGTTGCGGTATGCCGCAAACGCCGCGATCAGGGGATCTTCCAAGATCCCCGCCAGCACCGTGAGATTGAGATAGTTTCCGCCCGTTTCAGCCATAAATTCCGTCCGCCTCCCTTTCCGACCATTATAGCGTATTCCGCGGAAAAAATCAACACCCGGAGAAAAAGATTTCCGCGGAATTTCAAAGAGCGCGGGAAAGTGAAAAAAGTTGTGAAAAAGGGGGAAAAAAATTCGGAAGGGGTATTGAAAGTCACAAAAAAATATAGTATAATAGGAGAGCGAAAACAGGCAGAAGCGCGCGGGGGAGCCCGCCGCGCACGGGGGACAGCTATGGCGCAAGACCAAAAAGAGACGGATTTCCCGCTCCATCTTTTTCATCACGGCAACAATGACAGGATCTACGAGATCTTCGGCGCGCACCGGGCCGTACAGGACGGCAAGGAGGGATACCTCTTCCGCGTGTGGGCGCCCCATGCCGCCGCGGTCAGCGTCGTCGGCAGTTTCAACGGCTGGCAGGAAGACGTGCACGTCATGCAGCGCATGGTGGACGGCGAGTCGTTCGAGCTGTTCATCCCAGGGCTGAAGCAGTACGATATCTATAAATATTGTATCACGGCGGCGGACGGACGGAAGCTGATGAAGGCAGATCCCGTCGCCTTCCATGCGGAGACGCCGCCCGCGAATGCGTCGAAACTCTACGATCTGGAGGGCTACCGTTGGACGGACGGCGCCTATCTCAAGGAGCGGAAGCAGAGGGATCCCTTCTCTTCGCCCATGAACATCTATGAAGTCAACCTGCTCTCGTGGAAAAAGCACGACGACGGGAACTTCTATTCCTATCACGATCTTGCGCGCGAGCTCGTCCCCTATGTGAAGGAGATGGGCTATACGCATGTCGAATTCATGCCCGTGACGGAGTTCCCCTACGAAGGATCGTGGGGGTATCAGGTGACGGGCTATTTTGCGGTGACTTCCCGCCTCGGCACCCCCAAAGACTTCATGCACCTCGTCAACGAATTCCACAGGGCGGGCATCGGCGTGATCCTCGACTGGGTCCCCGCGCACTTCCCCAAGGACGCGCACGGGCTCTATGAGTTCGACGGACAACCTCTCTACGAGAGCAGCCAGTGGGACAGGATGGAGCACAAGAGCTGGGGGACCCGCCGCTTCGATTACGGCAGGAACGAAGTGCTCTCTTTCCTCATCTCGAGCGCGTGCTTCTTCTTCGACAAATTCCATGTGGACGGGCTGCGGGTAGACGCCGTTGCGTCCATGCTCTATCTCGATTACGACAAGCGCCCGGGCGAGTGGGTCCCGAATATCTACGGCGAGAACAAGAATCTCGAGGCGATCGCCTTCCTCAGAAAGCTCAACGAGGCGGCGTTCCGCCGCTTCGAGAACATTCTCATGATCGCGGAGGAGTCGACTGCGTGGGGGCTCGTGACGAAGCCCGGCTCCGTCGGCGGGCTCGGGTTCAACTACAAGTGGAACATGGGCTGGATGAACGACGTGACGAGCTATCTCACGCTCAACCCGTTTTTCCGCATGAACAACCACAACAAGCTCACCTTCTCGATGATGTACGCCTTCTCGGAGAACTACGTATTGCCCATCTCGCACGACGAAGTCGTGTACGGGAAGGGATCGCTGATCGGCAAGATGCCGGGCGAGTACGAAGAGAAGTTCGCGGGCGTCCGCGCCTTCCTCGGCTACCAGACGGCGCACCCCGGGAAGAAGCTCAACTTCATGGGCTACGAATTCGGGCAGTTCAAGGAGTGGGACTACCACGAGGGTCTGGAATTTTTCCTGCGCGACACCTATGAGATGCACGGCAAGCTCTCCGAATACGTGAAGGCGCTCAATGCCTTCTACCGCGATACGCCGGCTCTGTACGAAGTGGAAGATTCGTGGGCGGGCTTCGAATGGCTCGCGCCCGACGACGCGGACCGGAACATCGTCGCCTTTCTGCGCAGGGACAAACACGGGCACGAGGTCATCGCGGTCATCAGCTTCTCGGGAGCGGACGCGGAAGACTATCTGCTCGGCGTGAACGGGAAGGGGAAATACCGCATCCTCTTCAACAGCGACGACGGCAAGTTCGGCGGAAGGGGACGGCTCGGCAAGCGGAAGGTCTTCACGGCAGTCCGCACGCCCAGTCACGGGAAGCAATATTCCCTGAGGTTGCCCATGCCCAAACTGACCTGTCTGTATCTGGAAAAAGCGGATTGAAACGTCGGAAAACAACCGTGCGGATAGTGAACAAAACGGCTCAGATTGCCGCAAAATAACCATAAAGGGAAATTCATAAGGGGGACGCTTATGCAAAGACAAAAAGAATGTGTCGCAATGCTGCTGGCGGGAGGACAGGGCTCGAGGCTCTATGCCCTCACGAACAACATTGCCAAACCTGCGGTCGCCTTCGGCGCGAAGTACCGGATCATCGACTTTCCGCTCAGCAACTGCATCAACTCGGGGATCGACACGGTGGGGGTGCTGACGCAGTACGAACCGCTCGAGCTCAACGAATATATCGGCAACGGGCAGCCGTGGGATCTGGACCGCGCGTTCGGCGGCGTGCACATTCTCTCGCCCTATCAGGCGAAGCAAAAGACGAGTTGGTACGAGGGCACGGCAAACGCCATCTACCAGAACATCGGGTTCATCAAGAAATACTCCCCGCACTATGTGCTCATTCTGTCGGGCGACCATATCTATAAGATGAACTATGCCGAGATGCT
>CANPZH010000120.1 GCA_947589335.1 uncultured Clostridia bacterium
TGAACTTCCGCGTTGTTTTCTTCCATCTTGAAAAGAACCTCCTGAGTCTGCCAATCGGGAGTGCTCGCTCCCGCTATCACGCCGACCCTTTCAAAAAAATAAAATTTTTCATATTCGAAATCGTCGGCGCTCTCCAGCCAAAAAACGTTAGCGCAGTTCGCCGACGCGATTTCGTAAAGTTTGCCCGTGTTGCTGCTGTTCTTGCCGCCGAGCACGAGGACGGCGTCCGAGTTGCGGGAGATCCTCTCCGCCTCCTTCTGCCGCCATATAGTAGTATAACAAATTGTTTTGAAAATCTCAACTGTTTTTTGACATTCTTTTCGAAGATTTTCCGCAATTTTTGAAAATCTTTGCTCCGGAAAGGTCGTCTGCGCCACCAAAGCGACGTTTTTCTCCCGGAAAGCGGAAAAATCGGCGTCTTCCGAGGAGATCACACAGACCTCCCCCTCCGCCCAGCCGAGGATCCCGACCACCTCCGGATGGACCGGATAGCCCGCGATGACGACCGTCTTCCCCGCACGGCTCTGCTCCCTCACGATCTCCTGCGTGCGTTTGACGAAGGGACAGGTGCAGTCGATCACGCGGATGTTCCGCCGCCCGCATTCCTCGAAGACTTCCCTCTTCGCGCCGTGGGAACGGATGATGAGCGTCGCGCCGCCGGGAACTAAGGAAAGGTCCTCCGCGACCGGGATCCCCCGCGCCGCGAGTTTTTCCGTCACCTCCCGGTTGTGGATGAGCTCGCCGAAGACGTAGGTATTTTCGGGCGGAACCGAGAGCGCCGTGTCCACCGCCCGCTTCACGCCCGCGCAGAACCCCCTGTCCCGCGCGGCGAAGACCTTCACTTCCGCCTCCTTGCCTTCTTCTCCGCGAGCATCGCGCGGTGCTCCGCCCTCAGTTCGAAGAGGCGCTCTTTGAGCTTTTCGTCCGCCTCGGCGTAGTCCTCGGGCGTGAGTTTTTTATCGTAGTACTCGGTCAGCTCCATCGGCTCCCCGAACACGACGTGCGTGCAATGCCACACCTTCGGGCGGTTGCAGATCACGAAGGGGATGACGGGCGTCTTGGTCTTGATCGCGAGAAAGGCCGCGCCGCCGTGGAAGGGCAGAAAGCCATCGCCCTCCGTCTTGTTGCGGGTCCCCTCGGGGAAGATGTTGAGCTTCTCCCCGTTCTTGAGCACCTTCATCGCGTCGATGACCGTGCGCATGTCCGAGCCGTCCCTCATCGCCCCGATCGCGCCGAGCCTTCTCGCCCATGCGCCGATGACCGGCACGTCGAACAGGGAGGCCTTCATCATGAAGTGCACGCCCTCCCACGTCGTGCGGGCGGGATAGAAGACGTCCCAGATGCAGTAGTGGTTCCCCATTAAAATGCAGGCGCCGGGACCCGCCTTGCTGGGCCCGTAGAACTTGTACGGATAGACGAGAAAATGGATGGGATAGAAGAGGACGCGCAAAAAGTTCAGAAGGTGCATCACATGCTTCCCCTTCTTGTTCGCGGGAAAGAGCAGACGGTACTGCTTCTCCTTTTTCTTCTTGGCGGGCTTTTCGGGCGGCGTCTTTTGCGCCCTCTCGCCCGACGGCTTTTCCCCGTCCATCAGATCTTCTCCCCGATGATCTTCTCGACCGCCGCGAGCGATTCCTCGATCGTGAGGTCGGAGGTGTCGACGACGACGGCGTCATCCGCCTTTTTGAGGGGGGCAAGGGCGCGCGTGGAGTCCTGCTCGTCCCGCCGGATGATCTCCTGGAGCAGTTCGTCGAAGTCCACGGCGTACCCCTTCGCGGTCAGTTCCGCATAGCGGCGCTGTGCGCGCACGCGCGGGGACGCCGTCACGTAAAATTTGAAATCCGCCTCGGGCAGCACGACGGTGCCGATGTCCCGTCCGTCGAGTACGCAGGACATCCTCCCCGCGATCTCGCGCTGTTTCTCGGTCATGTGCATGCGCACGCTCGGATGCTTGGAGACGGAGGATGCCGCCATCGAGACGGGAGGTTTTCTGATCTCTTCGGAGACGTCCCGCCCGTCGAGCAGCGTCTTCTGCACGCCGTCTTCATATACGACGTCAAGCTTGACGTCCCGCATGAGATCGACGATCCCCGCCTCGTCCTCGACGTCGACGCCCGATTCGAGCGCCTTGAGCGCACAGGCGCGGTACATTGCGCCCGTATCGAGGTAGAGAATGTGATAATCGCGCGCAAGCCCCTTCGCGATCGTGGATTTCCCGCTGCCCGCGGGGCCGTCTACGGCGATGTTGATCTTATCGGCGAGGTCCTTCCTCAGGACCCGCGCCCCGCGCAGATAGACGTGCCTCGGCGTGATGTTCCTCTCCACGAAGAGCATCACGCGGATGCACAGCGGCAGCCCGCCGTCGATCTCGGGCTCCTGCGCCGAGAAGAGGGAGGAACTCACGAACCCCGCCTCCCTTGCCGCCTTGGCGGGATAATAGGCGTGGATATCCGCCGTGCTCGAAAAGACAAGACTCATGATCTCGTCCCGTTTGAGATCGTTGCGGCTCGCGATCTGTTCCAACAGCTCCTTGACCGCCTTCTTGATCTCGATCGCATCGTCCTGCGGGATGGTTGTCGCTCCCCGAATAACCGTCATTCCGATTCCCTCACTTTATCGTTTTCTTTGGTGCTTCCGAATACCATTATAGTCATATGCGGCGAAAAGTCAACCCGATCGGCGCGTTTTCTCACGGGACAGATTTTCCCCCGCCGCAAAGCCCGTTGCAAAGGCGATCTGCAGGTTGAATCCGCCCGTCAGCGCGTCGAGATCGAGCGTCTCTCCGCAGAAATACAGCCCCTTTACGAGCTTGCTCTGCATGGTCGAAGGGTCGATCTCGTTGAGGAAGATCCCCCCGGAGGTCACGACCGCCTCGCCGAACCCGCGCAGGGAGACGGGAGACAGCGCGAGCCCCTTGAGCGCCCCCGCAAGACGGAGACGTTCCTCCCGCGTGACGGCGTTCGCCTGCTTTGCGGGAGGGATCTTCGCCGCTCTCAGGACAAACGATCCGAGCCCCGCGGGGAGGAGCCCGCGGATCACGTTCTTCATCTGCTCGTTTTTCCGCTCCGAAAGATCGCGCAGAAGACGGGCGTCCAGCTGTTTCTCATCGAGGGCGGGCTTGAAATCGACCGAGAGGGAGACCTCCCCAACGGGCAGGCGGCAGAGGAAGGCCGAAAGGGTCAGCACCAGCGGCCCGCTCACGCCGTAGTGGGTGAAGAGCAGCTCGCCGAGCTCGGAAAAGATGACCTTGCCGCCCCGCCGTGCCGTCAGCACCGCGTTCTTGACCGAGATCCCCTGCACGGCGGAAAAATCCCCCTTGCAGTCGAGCCCCGTGAGCGAAGGCACGCAGGGCACGACGGTGTGTCCCAGCTCCCGCGCCCAAGCCATGCCGTCGCCCGTAGAGCCGGTCGAAGGATAGCTGAGCCCGCCCGTCGCGATCACCGCGGCGTCGCAGGGATACGCCCCTTTTGAGGTAATTATGCCACGCATAGTACTATGCAAAACGTCGATTTTCCGCACTTCCTCATTCAATTTGAAGACGACGCCGACCTCTTTGCACATTTTTTCGAGTGTTTTGGTAACGTCGCTCGCGTGGTCGGACGCGGGAAAGACGCGGTTGCCGCGCTCGGTTTTGAGCTGCAGACCGTGCAGGCGGAGCAGATCTATCATCGCGGCGGGAGGGAAACGGTAGATCGCGCCGCGCAGGAATTTCTCCCCGTGCACGACGTGGCGGAGGAACTCATCCGGCGGGCAGTCGTTGGTGAGGTTGCACCTGCCCTTGCCCGTGATATAGAGCTTCTTTCCGAGCTTCTCGTTCTTTTCGAAGAGCGTCACCGAGCACCCCTTCTCCGCGGCGGCATATGCCGCCATGAGACCGCTTGCTCCGCCGCCCACGACGATCGCTTCCATGTTACTCCTTTCTCTTCTCTATGCCGAGGCGAGGGAACCGCCCCTCGCCCATTGTTTTTGCATTGTAATAAAGTGCGATTCTGCGCGGGGCAGAATGACGTGATTAGGAATGTTTCCGCCCTTCTCTTAATGATGTACCGCGAGCAGAACCACGCTTCTGCGCTGCGGGACTGCATTTGCGCGATACCTCGCGCTTGTTGTCCGATGAAACGAACGAGAGAACCATGCTGGTTAAGGCAAAAGGGCGCATTTCCTCACGGCGTTTCTTTTCGACCGACACCCCCTCCGTCACGGCATTGCCGTGACAGCTCTTTGTGGCGGAAGGGACCGCCGCAAAGCCCGTCGCGGTTGCCACCGCTCCCGTCACGGCGCCGCTCACAGTGCACCGCACTG
>CANPZH010000121.1 GCA_947589335.1 uncultured Clostridia bacterium
TGATCATCTCGAGATCGCCGATGCAGATGACCGAGTCGCCGATCCCCATCAGGTTTTCCCGCAGCTTGTCGATGTCGGCAAGCGTGGTGCTCTTCTTTAAGTTGATGACGAAGAACTCGGTGCAGTAGGCGAACTGGATCTCACCGAGGTCCATGTTGATGATGTCGGAATTGTCGCCGAAGTCGGCGTCGAGCGACTGCGCCGCGTTGGCGGCCTCCGTCTGGACTTCGGAGACGATCTCGTCCCCCATGACCGCCGCGAGGAACCCGCGCATGATCGTCATGAGCCCCACGCCGCCCGAGTCCACGACGCCCGCTTTCTTGAGGACGGGCAGAAGCTCCGGCGTCATCGCGAGCGCGCGGTCTCCCTCCTCGATGAGGGCGGGAAGGAAGGTCTCGAAATCGCGGTATTTTCCCGCATTCTTGACCGCAAATTCGCTCATCATGCGGACGACGGTGAGGATCGTGCCCTCCTTGGGAATGGCGACGGCGTTGTAGGCGACCTTCGTCCCCGATTCGAGGGCGCGGGCGAATGCCTTTGTGTCGATCTCGGGCTTCCCCGTGCGGAGGACCTGGCAGATCCCGCGGAAGATCTGGGAGAGGATGACGCCGGAATTCCCGCGCGCCCCCCTGAGCGCTCCCTTCGAGACGACGTCGCATACCTCCATGAAGTTGTTCGAGGTCGTGTTCGAGAGCTCCTTGACCGCCGACTGCATCGTCAGGGACATGTTTGTGCCCGTGTCGCCGTCCGGTACGGGGAATACATTGAGGGCGTCCACTTTCGCCCGGTTATTATCAAGCATCTTTGCGCCGACCAGAACCATCTTGCGGAAGGTCGCGCAATTGATCGTTTTCTGCATGAGATACTCCTATTCCACTCATTCAGTTCCCGATACGGGAAACCGCCCGAAGCAAGAGCCGCGGGCGTTCTTTACAATTTTAAGCCGACAACGTTGACGTTCACGGTATCGACGATCATGCCCGTAAACTTTTCAACTTTGTATTTGATCGCTTCCTTCAGGGATTCCGCGACCGCTTCGATCGAGACGCCGTACTTGATGAGCACATAGACGTCGATGAAGATCCGGTTCCCCTGCGTGATGACCTTTACGCCTTTGCCGCCCGCGTCCTTCCCGAGGAGCTCTGCGAGCGTATCTGTAAAACGGCGCGCAACGGTATCCACGATGCCATAGCTCTCCATCGCGGCCTGTTGCGCAACCTTGGCAATCGCAAGGTCGGATATCGAAATTTTTCCGTATGCGTTGCTCGTGCTGACAGACATATCTTTCTCCGTCTTGAGCGGATCCGCCCCTCCGCCCCGAGGGCAAAGGCCGGTCCGTTCATTCCTATTCTATCCTATTATGCCTTTTTTTGCAAGCGATATTATAAATTTTTTCTTCAAATCGGGGATTTTTTTGTGTTTTCGCCCTCGTTTTTATTTGCTTTTTTCCACGGGAAATGGTATGATATGAATGATTTCCGTATCGGGGTCTTTCCGTACGGATAAAATACGGAAAATCCGATTCGGAGGTGAGAAATATGTCGAGAGTATGCAGCATCTGCGGGAAGGGAAGAACTTCCGGAAACAATGTCAGCCATTCCAACCGCAAGACGAGACGGGCATTCAGCGTCAACGTTCAGAAGGTCACTTACAAGGCAGACGGCAAAGTCGAAAACGGCTATGTCTGCGCACGGTGCCTCAAGAGCAACAAAGTCGAGCGCGTATAACCGAAGACGGAACGGACCCGTGCGAGCGGTCCGTTTTTTCTTTGCCTCCCCTACTTACAAATACTGAAATTCCCCCGCGGGCATGCCGAGGGGGAATTTCTTTTTGGAGGAATCTGCTCTGAGGCAGAGGATAGGCTTTTCCGGGGGAAATTTATCTTCCGTATGAAATTATATCCTCTTC
The DNA here is from genome assembly GCA_947589335.1 of uncultured Clostridia bacterium. Taxonomy (GTDB): domain Bacteria; phylum Bacillota; class Clostridia; order Christensenellales; family Borkfalkiaceae; genus Gallimonas. Next base: position 1,909 of record CANPZH010000121.1, read on the forward strand.
CGCGCGGTTTGTCAAAAAAATTCGGGCGGCTGTGGGCGGAAATGCCCATTCGAAGTTTTTATATCGGGTATAAGAACAGCTTATGCCGCGATCAAGGCGGGGGCGCCGCGGCATATACCGCGGCGCCCCCGCCTTACCCTTCCGCTTACAGTGCGCTTAAAACGCGCAGGGCGTTTCCGCTCGCGATCTTCTCCGCGATCCTCGCGCCGAATGCGCCGCTCAGTTCCTCCAAAAAGCGCGGAACGTCTTCGGGCGAGGCCAAATAGGGATTGGACGGGGCGCCGTCGAAGTCCGTCCCGATCGAAAGAACGTCCTCTCCGCCGGTGCGCAGAATGTGCCGCGCGTGCCTTAAGAGCGCCTCCCGCTGGCCCTCTGGGGTGAGATCGTCCGAGAGAAAGGCGGCGCAGGCGTCCAGCCCGACGGCTCCTCCGCAGTCCGCGATCGCACGGATGCCCTCGTCGGTCAGATTGCGCGCGTGCGGGAAGACCTCCGCCGCGCCCGAATGGCTCGCGACGCAGGGAAATCCGCGTAGGCCGCAGATCTCCGCGGTGTCCGTTACGAGACGGTCGCTCCCGTGGGAGACGTCCGGGAGCATGCGGAGGGAGACCATCGCCTCCACGATCTCCCTCCCGAAGGGCTTCAGCCCCCGCTCCTTTTCCCGCCGCCGGGGAGAGAGGACGAAGTTCGGGAACCCGAGTTCGTTCTCGAAGTTCCAGGTGAGCGTCATCATGCGGACGCCGCGGGCATACAGGCGCGGGAGAGCGTCCGCCTCCCCTCCGAGCGCGTGCCCGCCCTCGACCGTGAGCATCGCATTGATCCCCGCGGGCAGCTCCCCGCCCGTATAGGGGCGGACGCCCGTCCTCTTGCACATGGCGTTGAACTCGCCGCAGAGGGCGAGCGCGCGGCTATGGCCCTCCCCCTCGCGCAGAAAGGCGGCGAAGCACTGGAGCACACACCCTCCGCGCGCAAGGCTCTCCTCCGTGACAGACGGAACGCCCTCGCAGGTGAGGGCGTCGCAGTGCAGATCAATGTATTTCATCCCTTGTAGAACAGCCGCAAAAGACAGCCGAGGACCCTCGGAAGCCTGATACAGACGATCATATTACACCTCTTTCCGATTGATGACGACGAGCACATATCCCCTCTCCACCCGGAACGAAAAGCCTTCGCCGCTCGTCGTGAGATTGGAGATCCCGCGCGTGGAGCCGTACCGAAGCCAAAGATCTTGTTCGGAATATTTCAGCCCCCGCATCTCCATGATATGCGCATCGCCGCAAAAAGGCAACAGCGAGACCGTCTGTCTCTTCCCGCAGGCGAATCTGTGCTCCCCCTCTTCGCAGAGGGAGATCTCGGCGCCGTTGGTCCTACATACGGCCGCGGAGACGCCCGCCCGCTTTGCCTTGCAGAGAAGGTGCAGATTGCCGAGAAAGTGATCTTCCCGCTTTCCCCCGCCGCCGTAAAAGACGATGAGCCCGGTGATCCCGAGTTCGAGGGCGCGGTCGACGGCGAGCTCTCCGTCCGTCTCGTTCTTTTCGGAAGGAAAGGTACGGGAAGGCGCGGGGTCGGGAATTTCGGAGAGCGAATCGAAGTCGCCCAAATTTTCGTCGATCCTCACTTTTCCTTTCGCCCACGAATATGCCCCGTCGCAGCAGAGCACATAGGCGTTCTCCGCCTCGATGTCTCCTTGATAGGGCTCGCCGTTCAAGAGGATGACGGCATTCTTCGCGGCGTTCATCCGCGGAGCCTTCCGATCGTCTTCGCCATGTCGGCGGATCTGAATACCGTGCTCCCCGCGACGATCACGTTCGCACCCGCCGAGATGACGTCTTTCACGTTGGCTTCGGTGATGCCGCCGTCCACTTCGATGTCGAGGTCTGGCTTCCCGCTCTTGATGCAGAACGTGCGCACGGCCTCGATCTTTTTCAGCGTCCCGGGAATGAACTTCTGTCCGCCCCAACCGGGATGCACGCTCATGAGGAGGAGCATCTCCGCATCTTCGACGGCGGGGAAGATCGCCTCCGCGGGCGTCTCGGGGTTGATCACCGCGCTCGGCTTGACCCCGAGGGCACGGATCTTGCGGAAGAGCTGCGGGATGTCGCACGCCTCGACATGGACGGTGATGATGTCCGCGCCCGCCTGCGCGAAGTCCTCCGCATGGGTCTCGGGATGGAGCACCATGAGATGACAGTCGAGCGGGAGAGAGGTGTGCGGACGGATCGCCTTCACCATCTGCGCGCCGAAGGTGATGGGCGGCACGAAATTTCCGTCCATCACGTCGCAGTGGACATAGTCCGCCCCGCACGCTTCGAGTTGTTTGACCGTCTCCCCTACCCGCGAAA
>CANPZH010000122.1 GCA_947589335.1 uncultured Clostridia bacterium
CATCTATGGGGCGGAGTTCTGCCTCGACGAGCCCCGCGCCGCCGTCTATCTCTCGCGGTTCGTCTTCGGCGGAAAGCTGCCGTGGAAGAAGTGGATCACGCGCAAGAGCGAAAAGATCTTCACCTGGCCGCGTTGGAACGGCGACGAATTCGATCTCGCTTGGGACGGCGGCGTGCTCCGTTCCGTGCCCGCGAGCGAAAAGGTCGCGCGGGAGTATCACGGGCTCTCTCTTGCGCTCTTCCGCCGGGAGGGCTTTGCCGATCTGAACTATTTCAACTGCGCACAGAGGATCTTCGGCGGACTGGACGGGCTCTCCCGCATACCGTTGGAAGCGGCGGAAGAGGGGAGCGGTTTGACGCCGGACGTCCGGCGCGCATGAGCGGAAGGGCGCAAAAATGCCGCCCCGCGGCCACACGCAGGACGGCGTTCTCCGAGCAGATCATTTTTTCCGTTTCTCTTTCCATTCGCCGACGGCTTTTTCGGCATAGCTCTCGAGCTCCTCAGCGAACTTTCTCGCAGACTTGAAGGGGAAGCAGAAACTTGCGTGTTTCTCTTCGAAGCGTTCGGCATGTTCCTTGATGCTCTCCTTCAGATGTTCGTAGTGGACCACGATCTGATGTTCTTTCGCAAAGCTGCGGATCTTCACCGAGAGGTTGAGCGAATGCCCGAGGTCCACAAGGAAGACCCCGAAGACGAGCCCCACGAAGAAGGCGAACTCCATGTGTTCCACGAACCAGATCACCGCCTTCAGGACGGGTTCGCTCATGATGAAATAGAATCCCGCCGCGACGAGGAGCCAGAGGAAGGAGAAGAGGGGGCAGATGATCCCCTGGATGTTTCCCCACTGTTTGGAATAGTCCCACAGCTTGATCTTCATGCCCTTGATGAAGATGAGCCCCGCAATGTATTCGATGACCGTCATCATCGCGCCCATGATGAGGATGACGATCAGGGCGTCGAGCCACGGGTATCCCGTCTCGACCGGAATGAGGGTGATCGCAAACATCAGCGAGAGCCCGAAGCCGTAGAGGGGAATGTAAGGACCGGTCAGAAAACCGGGGTTGATCCATTTTTTTGCCGAGAAGAATCTGCGGAAAAAGACCTCGAGCACCCACCCGAGCATGCTTCCGACGATGAATAAGAATGCCGCAACCAGCAGTCCGTCAAGAAATTTCATGTCGACCCTCCTTGGATCGGTTTGTTCTATCATATCACAAACAACACGGGATATGCAAGCGGCTGCTCTGTTTTTTTTGTTTAAGGGAGGGAGACGGGTGTTATATAATAAAAAACTGCTACAAAATAAAAAACCGCTATGGAGGATCTTATGACCGGTCCCGCTCTGCCCGAAGAGATCGTACGGGCGGAAAACCTGAAAAAGACGTTCGTCCTTTCCCGCAAACAGCAGCGGATCGAAAAGACGGACGAAAAGCGCAAAGCCGCCGTCGCCGGGCTCTCCTTTTCGGCATACCGGGGGGAGATCTACGGTCTGCTCGGCCCGAACGGCGCGGGCAAGACGACGGCGCTCCGCATTCTCTCCACCCTCATCCGTCCCGACGAGGGGGACGCGGTGATCGCGGGGCACTCCGTGCTGAAAGAGCCGCAGAAGGTGCGCGACCGCATCGGATTCATGACGGGAGATCTGAAGCTCGAGGGCTTTTTCACCCCCGACTATCTCTTTGACTTCTTCGGCGCGATGCATGGAGTCGAAAAGGGAACGCTCGCCGAGAGAAAGCGCGAGCTCTTCTCGCGCTTCGGGATCGACCGTTTCGCCGGAGTGCGCGTTGCAGATCTCTCGACGGGCATGGCGCAGAAGGTCTCACTTGTGATCTCCATCGTGCACGATCCCGACGTCGTCATCTTCGACGAACCGACGAACGGGCTCGACGTGCTCACCGCAAAAGTCGTCACCGACTTTCTCTCCGAACTGAAAACGATGGGCAAGAGCGTGCTGCTCTCCACCCATATCTTTTCCCTCGTCGAAAAGCTCTGCGACCGCGTCGGGATCATCATCGACGGAAAGATGACGCGGGAGGGGAGCTTGCAGGCCGTCATGGACGGCTGTCCGCTCGAAGAGCGGTTCTTTGAGATCTATCGCGGTCTGAAGGGGGACATTCTATGAAACTTTCCGCACTCATCAGAAAGGAATTTCACCGTTTCTTCCATGATCCCCGTCTCATCGTCACGATCCTCCTTCCCGGCGTCATCATCTTTGCGCTCTATACCGTGTTCGGCAGTATGCTCAACGGGGAGGCGGAGGCCGTCGACTACAAACTGTACGCCTCCGGCGGGGAGGAGATCGTCGCCGTGCTGCAAAGCGCGGTCGAGGAGAGCGGCTCCACCCTCGAGGTGCTCCCCGTGACGGACGCGGAGGAGGCGCGGGAGGCGATCCGCCGCGGAGACGCGCACGCGCTCGTCCTCTTTTCGGAAGACTTCGGGCAGGAGGGGAGCGGTGTCGAGATCTGGTACGACCTTGTCGGCGAGGACAGCCGCAACCTCTATCAGCTTTTGTCCTCCGTGCTGCAGGCGGTCGGAATGCGCTTTTCGGTGAATGCCTACTCGCTTTCCGGCGCGGAAGAGGCGGGACACTCCATTTTGGCGGAGACGCTGCCCTTCCTCGTGATGTCGCTCGTCTTCTCCGCCTGCATGAGCGTGACGCTCGAATCCGTCGCGGGAGAGAAGGAGCGGGGGACGCTCGCGACCATCCTTGCGACCTCCGTGCCCCGGCATGAGATCGCTCTCGGGAAGGTCGTCCCCTTGAGCTGTATCGCCGCGATCGGAGCCGCGTCCGGCTTTCTCGGCGTCATCTTTTCGATGCCGAAACTGATGGGGATCTCCGTCGAAGCCTTTTTCTCGGGCTTCGGCGCGTGGAGCTACTTCGCCCTGCTGCTCGCGATCATGAGCTTTGTCCCGCTCATCGTCTCGGCGATCGCCGTCATCTCCGCCTATTCGAAGTCGGTGAAGGAGGCGTCCGCCTATACGGGCGTCGTCATGATCGTCGTCATGGTCCTCTCGCTCGCAAGCGCCTTCGTCACGCCCGGGGATTGGGCGCTCGCCGTTCCCGTGCTGAACGCCGTGGTCGTAATGGGGAAGATCCTCACGGGCGCGGCTGCCGTCTGGCAGACCTTCGTCTGCGTGGGCGCAAACCTTCTTTATACCGTGCTCCTCGTCTTCCTCATCGCAAAGATGTTTTCGAGCGAGCGCATCATGTTCGGAAAATGATTGCTTCCGTGAAAGTTCGGGTCCGCAGGTTCTGCCTGCGGATCTTTTTTGTTTTTGCGGGGGCGCCGTTTTGCGGCTGTCCGAAAGGGGTATATTAAAGATGAGAAAAGAGCGATGCGGCAGGAGGTCTGCCGCGGAACGGGAGGAAATCTATGGACGCAAATCGTTATACGCAAAAATCACTGCAGGCGGTCAAGTCGGCGCAGGATACCGCAATGGAGTACGGAAACGCCGAGCTCGGCTGTCTGCATCTCGCCTATGCCCTGCTCGAGCCGGACGGGCTCGTCTTCCGCATTCTCAACCGTACGGGTACGGACGCGGAGGGGCTTCTCGGCGCGGTCAAAGAGGAGATCGAACGGCTCCCGCGCATGTCCGGTTCGGGAGCGGGGCAGCTCTATCCGACTGCGGCCCTGCAGCGCACGCTGAGCGAGGCGGAGAAACTCGCCCGCGGCATGAAGGACGACTATGTCTCCGTCGAACATCTCTTTCTGTGCCTCTTCGACAACGCCGAAGACCGTCTCAAAGAGCTCTTCCGCCGCTTCGGCGTGACGAAGGACGGCTTTCTGAAGGGCATGAAGGAGGTCCGCGGCAACCAGAACGTGACGAGCGACAACCCGGAGGAGACCTATGAGGCGCTCGAAAAGTACGGGACCGACCTCACGAAGCGGGCGCGCGAGCACAAGCTCGAGCCCGTGATCGGCAGGGATGAGGAGATCCGCAACGTCATCCGCATCCTCTCCCGCAAGACGAAGAATAACCCCGTGCTCATCGGGGAGCCCGGCGTCGGGAAGACGGCGATTGCCGAGGGGCTCGCACAGCGGATCGTGAAGGGGGACGTCCCCGAAGGGCTGAAGGAGAAGCGGCTCGTCTCCCTCGATATGGGCGCGCTCATCGCGGGCGCAAAGTACCGCGGGGAGTTCGAAGAGCGTCTGAAAGCCGTATTGCAGGAGGTCACGAAGTCGGAG
>CANPZH010000123.1 GCA_947589335.1 uncultured Clostridia bacterium
TTGCAAATTCCTCATAGAGGGCGAGCATGCGGAGCGTCTCCTCCTCCGCCTCTTCGCCCGTCGCATAGACGGAGTGTCCTTCCTGCCACAAAAATTCGCTCGTGCGGAGGAAGGGACGGGTCGTCTTCTCCCACCGCATGACGTTGCACCACTGGTTCTGGCGGAGGGGAAGATCCCGCCAGCTCTCGATCCATTTTCCGAACATGTGCCCGATGATCGTCTCGGAGGTGGGCCGCACCGCGAGCGGCTCCGCAAGTTTCTCCCCGCCGGCGTGGGTGACGACGGCGACCTCGGGCGCAAAGCCCTCGACGTGCTCCGCCTCCTTCGTCATGAAGCTCATGGGGATGAGCAGGGGGAAATAGGCGTTCTCCACGCCCGCCGCCTTGAATCTGGAATCCAGCTCCCTCTGGATGTTCTCCCAGATGGCGTATCCGTAGGGACGGATGACCATCGTGCCCTTGACGGGGCCGTAGTCGACGAGTTTGGTCTTGATGACGACGTCGGTGTACCACTGGGGGAAGTCCGTCTCGATGTCTGCGATCTGGGAAACGAATTGATCTTTCGCCATAGAATGATTGCTCCAACCGAAAATTTACGGATATTATAGCATATTTTTCCCCAAAGTACAACTGCTTTGCGCGCCCGCGCGAAATTTTTGCCCGCAAGATGAAAAGACGCGGCGCCCTGCGGGCGCCGCGTACGGTATCTTGACGGTCAGAAGGCATTCCTCTCGCTCTTCGAGATGTACCCGAGCGCGAAGCCCCCGGGGCCGACGTGCGAGCCGATGACGGGCCCCATGATCTGGACATAGGGCTGGATCCCGAACTTCTCCTTGACGTACTGTTCGAGTTCGGCGGCAACGGGCTCGTTGTCGGTATGTACGATGAACACATGGTTATACGCCGGATCGGGCCCCTCCTTTTCGAGCTTCTGCTTGATGAACGTGATCGCCTTTCTGGGCCCCATCACCTTGTCGATCACGCCGAGCTTCCCCTCGCTGTCGAAGGAGATGATGGGCTTCACTTTGAGCACTCCGCCCACTGCCGCTGCGGCGGCGGAGATCCTGCCTCCCCGCTTGAGGAATTGCAGATCGTCCGCGACGATGAAGTGCTGGATATGCAGGCGCAGATCCTTGCAGAGCTGATAGGTCTCCTCGGCGCTCTTTCCCTCGTTGCGGCACTTGAGCGCGATGCGGACGAGGGCGCCCTGCCCCACCGTGGCGGTGAGCGGGTCCACGACGAAGACGCGGAAGTCGGGATAGTCCTTCTTCACGTCCGCCGCCGCCTGTTCTGCATTCTCCCAGGTGTTGGCGAGCCCCGAAGAGATCGTGAAGTGGACGACGTCCTTCGCCCCCTCCTGCGCCATCTTCAGAAAGTGGGTGTAATGCGACTCGTAGTTGAGCTTGGAGGTCTTGGGCATCCACCCGCCGCGGAGCTTGTTGTAGAAGTCCACATACTGGCTGTACTCGGTGAAACAGTCGCGGTATTCCTCGATCACTCCGTCCTTTTCGAGAGTGAACGTGAGGGGGGCGAACTTGATATCGTTCTTGGTATAAACCTCATGATACAAGTCGCAGGTCGAATCCGTTGAAAGGGTAAATTGATACATATCTCTCTCCAATCGGCACGGCTCTTTCCGTGCACGGGTTCAGTATACCATAAATTCGGGCGGCATGCAAGAACATTTCCCAAAATTATGCCGATCGCAAGGATTTTTTTCGGAAAAGCTCTTGAAAAACGGCGGACGGTTCGGTATAATGGATACGGTCGGAGCCTCCTCTCCGCCCCCTTCCGATTGAGGAAACGGGTGAAAAGAGGAGCGGCCAAGGGGGAAAAATGGCAGATTATACCTATTTACAGAACGGAACGGACGTGCGCGGCACCGCGACCGCGGGCGTGAAGGGAGATCCCGTCACGCTCACGGAGGAGGCGGTGAAGGCGATCGGACGGGCGTTCCCGGCATGGCTCTCCGAAAAGAAGCAGATCAAACGGGCGCGCATCGCCATCGGGCACGACTCCCGCGTCTCCGCCTCCGACATCGAAGGCTGGCTCACGGAAGCGGTCACGGATGCGGGCTCGTCCGTCATTCTGACGGGGCTGAGCTCCACGCCGTCCATGTTCATGCTCCTTCAGAGCGGCTTCGGCGCGGACGCCTCGATCATGATCACGGCGAGCCACCTTCCCTACCAGAAGAACGGGCTCAAATTCTTCACGGCGGAGGGAGGGCTCGAGAGCGGGGACGTCAAAGAGCTCCTCGCCCTCGCGGGCGGCGTTCTCCCCTCCGCGGAGGAGAGAGGGACGGTCACGCGGAAGAGCTATATCGGGCAGTACGCCGCAGATCTCGTGAAAAAGGTGCGGGAAAGCACGGGAGAGGAGCGCCCCCTTGCGGGAAAGCGCATCCTCGTGGACGCCGGCAACGGCGCGGGCGGATTCTATGAGAGCCTCGTCTTAAGGCCCCTCGGCGCGGACACGGAGGGCTCGCAGTTCCTCGATCCGGACGGCGCCTTCCCCAACCACATCCCCAACCCCGAAAACGAGGCGGCGATGCAGTCCGTCTGCGAGGCGGTCAAGCGGCATCATGCGGACTTCGGCATCATCTTCGATACCGACGTAGACCGTGCGGGCGCCGTCTCCTCCGAGGGCGAGGAGATCAACCGCAACCGCCTGATCGCGCTCATCTCCGCGATCCTGCTCGAGGAGAAAAAGGGCGCCTACATCGTCACCGACTCCGTCACGAGCGACGGGCTCGCGGCATTCATCGCGGCGCACGGCGGCGTCCATCACCGCTTCAAGCGGGGATACAAGAACGTCATCAACGAGAGCAAGCGGCTGAACGCCGAGGGGAAGGATTCCCCGCTCGCGATCGAGACGAGCGGACACGCCGCCCTCCGGGAGAACTACTTCCTCGACGACGGCGCCTACCTCGTCACCCGCCTCCTCATCGCGCTCGCAAGGGCCGCAAAGGAGGGAAAAGATCTGATGTCTCTGATCGCCGATCTCCCCGAACCCGCGGAGGCGAAGGAGATCCGCCTCTCCTTTGCGGAGGGGGCCGACTTCAAAACGCTCGGCGGCGGCGTGATCGAAAATCTCAAAAAAGCGGCGGCGGAGTGTGAAGGACTGTCCCTCGCGCCGGATAACTTCGAGGGCGTGCGGATCAACTTCGCAAAGGACTGCGGAGACGGCTGGGCGCTCGTACGGATGAGCCTGCACGAGCCCATCATGCCGATCAACGTCGAGAGCAATACGAAGGGCGGCAATACCGTGATCATCTCGCGGCTGTATGAACTTCTGAAGGGATATCCCTTCCTGAACACCGAAAAATTAAAATCTTAATTCATATAAGGAGAAACCGAACATGAAACAGATGACCATCAACGCCATCCGCATCCTCTCCGCGGAGGCGATCCAAAAGGCAAATTCGGGACACCCCGGGCTCCCGCTCGGCTCCGCCCCCATCGCCTACACCCTCTGGCAGAATTTCCTGAAATTCAACAATAAAGATCCCAAGTGGGACGACCGCGACCGCTTCGTCCTCTCCGCGGGGCACGGCTCCATGCTCAACTACTCCCTCCTCTATCTCTATGGCTTCGGGCTGACGATCGAGGATCTGCAGAACTTCCGCCAGCTCGGGAGCAAGACGCCCGGGCATCCCGAATACGGCCACACCGTCGGGATCGAGACGACGACGGGTCCCCTCGGACAGGGGATCGCGAACGCCGTCGGCATGGCGGTCGCGGAGGCCCATCTCGCGGCGAAGTTCAACCGCGAAGGCTTCCCCGTCGTCGACCACTACACCTACGCCCTCGTCGGCGACGGCTGCCTGGAGGAGGGCATCTCCTACGAGGCATGCTCGTTCGCGGGCACGCATGAACTCGGCAAGCTCATCGTCTTCTACGACGATAACGACATCACGATCGAGGGCAACACGGATATCACCTTCAAGGAGGACGTCGCCGCGCGCTTCAAGGCGCAGAACTGGCAGGTCCTCAAGGTCGACCTCGTCGCCAATCCCGACAACGTCCAGATGATCGCCAACGCGATCAAGAAGGCGCAGAAGGAGACGAAGAAGCCCTCGCTCATCATCTGCAAGACGAAGATCGGCTACGGCACCCCCCTCGAGGGCAGCCACAAGTGCCACGGTTCCCCCTTGGG